>NZ_JAWXXJ010000009.1:0-135820 GCF_034335085.1 Acutalibacter caecimuris
TTGGAGAGGTATTGCCACTCGTTATGCCAAAACCTCGGATGCTTTTATCGCCGCGGTACACGTCCGTTGTATCGCCATTTGGGCTGCTATCCGTACTTAATTCGTGTAGACACTATCTAGGGAACTTTTTTCAAAAAGTTCCCTAAGCCGCCGGAGGCGACCTTGGGAGGTGGCCTTAGCGGGGTGTGGGGCAGAGCCCCACGGCCGCAAACCTAAAGTCCCCCGTAAAAGCGAAAACCCCGGAGCAAATGCTCCGGGGTTTTCGCGCTAAAAAGGAGATTATGAAAAAGAAAAACTTGTACGCAAATTGAGTTGGGCAAAGGCACACGCCGCCGTTATTCCGAAGTCCCGCTGTTCTCTGAGAGGACCAGTTGCAACTTCACCCCAGCCTCGCCGGTCAAAGGCCGGTCCACCGTCAGGGTCACGGTATCGCCGGGTTTTTTGCCGGCAATATACGCCGCAATGGTGCCCGCCGAAGTAACCTGGGTATCGTCCACCGCCGTAATCACATCATACATCTGCAAACCAGAGGCTTTGGCGTTGTCCGTCACCACGGCCCCCACAAAGAACCCCTGGGGCAGCCCGTAAAAGTTCATGCGGTCCAGGTAGCTGCCGGTAATGCCCAGCATAGCCCGGTCCTTCACATAGCCATACTCTATCAAATCAGACACAATGGGCTGTACCACCTTCGAGGGGATGGCAAACCCCATGCCTTCATACTCTGTAGCCGCGATCTTGGAAGAGTTGATCCCCACCACCAAGCCGTCCTCATTCACCAGCGCGCCGCCGGAGTTGCCGGGGTTAATGGCCGCATCCGTCTGGATGCAGTTGACCATAAAGCCGGTTTCGCCGTTGGTAACAGGCCGGTTCAGGGCAGAAATATACCCAATGGTCACGCTGGAGTTAAACTGCAAGCCGCCGGGGTTGCCAACGGCCATCACCATATCCGTCACCTGCAAGCCGTCCGAATCCCCAAAGTCAGCGGCGGTCAGTTGGTCGTCGGTGTTGATCTTCAGCACAGCCAAGTCCGTCTGGGTGTCCTCGCCCACCAGTTCCGCCTCATAGGTCACGCCCTCCGAGGTCACCACCGAAATATTGGTGGCCCCGTCAATCACGTGCTGGTTGGTCACAATATACCCGTCCGCCGAGATGATAATGCCCGAGCCCTCCCCGGCCGGGGCAAGTTCCCCGTCCTCCTGGCTGCCCTGGGTGTAATACCCACCCAGGCCGAACATCCCCTGCTGGCGCACCTGATAATTCTGTACGCACACCACCGAAGGGATCACCTTCTGGGCAATCTCCTGGGTCGTGCCTCCCGGCCGGGTCACAGTGGGGGAGGCGTCCTGGCCGCTGTCCGCCTTCTGGTACAGGGTAAAGGCGGCGGTTTCCCTGGCGTTTTCCGGGGCCTGCACGTGCACAACCCCGTTCTCGATCATGGCGGCAAATATCCCCACCGAGCCCAGGGAGATCATCCCGCAGGCCAGCACGGCCGCCAGAATTTTGGCAAAAACCTTACCTGCCTTCCCCTTCTTTTTGGGTTTGGGCTGTACCGGCTGCATAGGCTGGCCGGGCTGGGCATAATACCCGTTGCCGGGCTGGGGTCCCCAGCTATAGCTGCTGGGCTGCACCGATTGTACCGCTTGCACATTTTGCGCCGTCTGTACCGGCTGGGCCTGTTGGGTCTGCTGGTCCGGTTGATTGGCCTGGCCCGGCTGCTGCATATACTGCCCTGCCGCCGGGTTATGGTACTGGCCGTAGCCGGTTTGGCTGGTGTAAGGGTTATCCCCGGTTCCGTATCCGGGTGCCTGGGGCTGCCCGTCTGGTCTATCGGTTTTGTTTTCATAAGGGTTCATAAATATAGCCGCTCCTTTCCGTTGATACACCGCTTGGTGTTCCCTTGTCATGGCTATATTATGCCGCCCCAATGTGAAATCTGTGTGAAAAGCGGGCAAAACCTGCCTGAAAACCCTGTGCACGTTTCTGCCACCCGCTGTTTCGCTTATTATAAAGGTTATGTTGCATTTTGTCAATGCCCAAAGCGAATGAACCAAAAATTTCTGAAAATTTCTTCCTGATCTGAAACTTTTCCGCGCCGCCCCAGCCTGACCCCAGCCCGCCCAACAGGAATTTTCCCCCCAAATCCGGGTAGGCTAACCGTAAAACAGAAGGGAGCAAGCCGATGAAACGCATAGGCAAACAGACAATGGAATTTGCAACGCCGCCGGGGGTGCTGGGCCACGGGGCCATAGGCGGCCGGAAAGAGGCCGAAGGCCCACTGGGTTCCCAGTTGCACCAGACATTTGACGACACCCGCCTGGGGGAGGACAGTTGGGAGAAAGCCGAGGCCCAGCTTCAGCACGAGGCTTTGGGGGTGGCCATGGCCGTAGCCGGGTGCAAGGCCCAGGATATCGACCTGGTATTCGCCGGGGACCTGCTCAACCAGTGCATCTCCTCTACCTTTGGGCTCATCCAGTTCGGCATCCCCTATCTGGGGCAGTACGGTGCCTGCTCCACCATGGCCCAAACCCTGCTTATGGCCGCTATGGCGGTAGATTGCGGCGCCGCAAACCGGGCGGCGGCTGTCACCAGTTCCCATTTCTGCTCGGCAGAGCGCCAGTTCCGCACCCCTCTGGAGTACGGCGCCCAGCGCACCCCCACCGCCCAGTGGACGGCCACCGCCGCGGGCTGCGCCATCCTGGGCCAGGGGGGCCGGGTCAAGGTGCGCCGGGGCCTGGCAGGCCGGGTGGTAGACCTGGGCGTCAAAGACCCCGCCAACATGGGCGCGGCAATGGCCCCCGCCGCTGCGGCCAGCATCAGCCAGTTTTTGCAGGATACCGCCACCACCCCCCAAGATTATGACGGTATCTTCACCGGCGACCTGGGCCAGGTAGGCAGCCGCCTGTTGCTGGATATGCTCCGGGACGAGGGGATCGACCTCAGCCCCGTGCACAACGATTGCGGCCTCATGCTCTACAGCCGCCAGCAGCAGGACGTCCACGCCGGGGGTTCCGGCTGCGGCTGCTCGGCCAGCGTGCTCTGCGGCCACCTGCTGGGCAAAATGGAGCGCGGCGAGCTGGGCGATATCCTCTTCTGCGCCACCGGCGCGCTCATGTCCACCACCAGCCAGCAGCAGGGGGCGGCCATCCCCGGCGTGTGCCACGTGGTGCACCTCAGCGCCCCCCACTAATCCCCCAAAAAAGGCGAGCCGCACCCCCGGCCCGCCTTTTTTCCTTGCTATTCTCCCCCAAAAGTGCTATAATCTCTTTTAAGAGTACCCATAAAGCTTGTCCCTGGCTCCGGCTCAGGCCCCGGCGAAGGCCGCCTCCGGCGGCTCAAGGAACTTTTTGAAAAAAGTTCCTTGAGAATCCTCAAAAACTTTTGCGTTGCCCTACCTTTTATCCCTTCTTTTGCCGGTCCCCCTCGCCCCACGTTTTCCGCCTTCCTTACTTTTTTCTTTTTTTCGACATCCCCCCGCCCCGCACCTACATAGAAAATAAAATAATAAACATAAAAATAAAGAAGAAAGCCAAAGCATATCCAAGCACACATAAAAAAGCAAAGCATAAAAGTTTCGTCCACCTTTTCAAAGGTGGTGGGGTTCTTAGGGGCAGAAGCCCAAGCGTTGGCTATGCCAACGCTCCGCCGCCGGCGGCAGAAGCCCCCTATTCCCTGAAAAAGGAGAATTTGCCGTGAACAAAGCGAGTATGCCAACTGCTGATCTGATCCCTGGCCGCAACCCGGTAGCCGAGGCTCTTCGTGCCGGCCGGCCCATCGACAGCATTTTTGTAGCCAAAGGCCAGCGCACGGGGCAGGTGCCCATGCTGCTGGCCAAAGCCCACCAGCGGGGCATCCCCATCAAAGAGGTAGACCCCCGCAAGCTGGACCATCTGTGCCCCGGGGCCAACCACCAGGGCATTATAGCCCAGGCCGCGGCCAAAGCCTACGCCACGGTGGCAGAGATGCTGGCCCTGGCCGAAAGCCGGGGCGAGCCCCCGCTCCTGCTGGTGTGTGACGGCCTGGAGGACCCCCACAACCTGGGTGCCGTCGTACGTTGCGCCGAGTGTGCCGGGGCCCACGGGGTCATTATCCCCAAGCGGCGGAGCGTGGGGCTCACCTACGCGGTCAGCAAGGCGTCCGCCGGGGCGCTGGAGTACGTCCCCGTCGCCCGGGTACAGAACCTGGCCGCAGCGCTGGATGACCTGAAGGCCCAGGGCCTCTGGATCTTCGCCGCCGACATGGACGGCACAGACTGGTGCCAGGCAGATTTCACCGGCCCCACAGCGCTGGTCATCGGCTCCGAGGGCCGGGGGGTAGGCCGCCTCATCAAAGAAAAGGCAGACTTTGTGGTATCCCTGCCGGTAAGGGGCCAGGTCAACTCCCTCAACGCCTCGGTAGCCGCGGGCGTCCTGTGCTACGAAGCCCTCCGCCAGCGGATGCCCGCCCCCCAACATAATCCTACGTAAAAACCGCCCCCATGCGCGTCCATGCCTGGGCCCACCGGCGGTCATAAAAATAAGGGCAGGAAAATTTTGCCCACTAAACACGAAACAAGGAGCGAACCCCATGAAAGAGGATTTCACGCTGGAAGATATACTGGAGGAGCAGCGGCAGGTGCGGGAGAAGGAGCGCACCCTCCCTCCGGGCGCGGAGTACGTGGAGGAACCGCTCCCGGAGCAGCCGGAAACCGGGCCCTGGGCCGGGGAAACACCGGCCCCGCCCCCGCCCCCCTATGAGCCGGAAGAGGCCCCCGCGCCCACTGCCGGGCCCGCCGAAGCCCCCGACGTGGGGCCCGTTTCAGGCCCTGTAGCAGAGCCGGAATCGGGGCCGGTGCCCCCGCCCCCGCCGCAACTAGAGGAGCCGGAGCCCGAACCGGAGCCCGCCCCCTCTTCCAAGAAGAAAAAGAAAAAGCGCAAGGGCCTGTTTGGCTGGCGGAAAAAGGTGCCGGACTTCGACGAAAGCGAAGGCGACACCTACTACGGCATCCAGCTCAAGCCCATTGACGAATACCGCCTGGACGGCGACGCCCCGCCTTTGGGGGAGGAGGGCTACAAGGCCCTGTTCGACGACTCCCAGGCCATTGACGATGAGGTGGAGGAGAACTTCCAGCGCCTGCAAAAAGAGCGCCGCCGCCGGGTGGCCGAGGCGGTGCAGAGCGCTGGGCTAAACGAAGAGCAGGTGGCCGACGAGTTCGGCGTGGTGGCACCCATGCCGGTCACGCCCTTTGCCGCCGACCCCTACGCCCAGCAGCACGGCCTGGCCCCAGAGGGCCCAGGGGCCCAGGGCCTGTCCGACCTGCAACGGGCCATGCTGGAGAACTCGGAAACCATGGAGCTCAAGCTGAACGTGCTCAACAGCACCATTGAGCTGCAAAAGATCCGCGACGCCCAGCCGGTCAGCGACGAAGCCGTGGACCGCATCCTGGCCTCCGTGCCCCACCAGCCAGCCGGTGCCGGGCCTTCCGCCACCTATACCGAGGCCGAGCCTCCCACCTACAGTGAGGCCGAACCTCCCGCCCTCTACACAGAGGCAGACCCCCCCTACACCGAGACCCCCGCCGCCTATACTGAGGCATCCGCCCCTTATACTGAGGCCGGCTCTCCCGCCTACCCGCAGCAGGCCCACCCCTCCGAGGCCACCTACTCCGAGCCTCCCGCCTACACCGAGGCCGAGCCTCCCACCTACAGTGAGGCCGAGCCCCCCGCCCTCTACACAGAGGCAGCCCCCCCCTACACCGAGGCCCCTGAGCCCCCCTACACCGAGGCCCCTGCCACTTATACTGAGGCCGGCTCTCCCGCCTACCCGCAGCAGGCCCAACCCTCCGAGGCAACCTACACCGAGCCCGCCTACACCGAGGCCGAGCCTCCCACCTACAGTGAGGCTGAGCCCCCCGCCCTCTACACAGAGGCAGAAACTCCCTCTGTCTACACAGAGGCCCCTCCCGCCCCCTACCCCTCGGCCCCACCGCCCGCCCCGGCCCCCCAGGGCCGCTACCGGGAAGGCACCGCCACCTATACCGTGGACCCCGCCTCCCCCGGCAAAACCCCCCAGCCTCCGGTACGGGTGTACGGGCAGCCGCCGGCCCGGCAGGCCCAGCCCCCCCAAGCGGCAGAGCCCACGCGGGAGATCCCCCGCCGGCAGCTCCAAGAGGGCCAGGCCCCACCCCGGTCCCAGCCGCCCCAGGCCCCGCCCCCCCGGCCGGTGCAGGAAGTCCCCTACGTAGAGGACGTGTTCCAGTACCGTTCCCGCAATATCCCCACCCACATCATCCAGGCCGATGCCCTCCAAAGCGCCCTGCTGTCCGAGGAAGAATCCCTCCAGCAGGCCCGTGACGCCGCCGGGAGCCGCCAGGCCCCCCGCCGCCGGGTGCGCAAAAAGCCAGAAGACCTCCTGCCCCCGGCCCCCCCGGTGTCCGATACCGCCGAGTCCATCGAGGACTACACCGGCGAGGAGGACGCCCGCTCCATCGCCCACGAACTCCGGGGCGAGATGAGCAGCCTGTCCCTGCGCATCATGACCACCGGGGTGTGCACGGTGCTGCTGGCCCTGGTCAGCGTGATCTGCCGCAGCCAGTTCGCCCCCGGCGAGGGTTCCGGCACCTGGCCCCTGGCCTATGTAATCCTGACCCTGGTGTTCCTGGTGGTGTCCGTGGGTATGTGCTGGAAAACCGTGGCCAATGGCCTCAAGGGCCTGTTCGCCGCCAAAGCCACTGCCGATAGCGGCGTGGCCGTGGCAGCCCTGGCCGGGCTGGTGCAAACCGTCAGTTCCCTGTTCTTCCGGGACCAGTTGGTGGAGGGGGGCCTGCACCTGTACGCCCCGGTGGTGGCGGCCCTGCTGCTGGCCAACCTGCTTGGCAAGCTGACCATGGTGCGCCGTATCCACAGCAATTTCCGGTTCGTCACCTCCCGCGAGGAAAAATGCGGCGTCCGGGTGTTCGATGACTACAACACCTCCCTGAAAATGACCAAAGACTGCGTGGCCGAAAAGCCCCTCATCGCCTACCAGTGCAAGGCCGGCTTCCTCAAGCGGTTCCTGGAGCTCTCCTACGCCCCGGACCCCTCCGAGGCCGCCTCCCAAACCGTGGCCCCCCTGGGGCTCATCGCCTCCCTGCTGCTGTGCGTGGCCACGCTGCTCATCACCAAAGACGTGCCCGCGGCCATCGGGGCCTTTTCCGCCGCCTGCTGCGCCTGCGTAGCGGCGGGCAATATGCTCAGCGTCAACCTGCCCGTCAGCAATATGTGTAAAACCGTCCGTCGGGCCGGGGGCATGGTGGTGGGCTATGAGGCCGTGGAGGCTTTTGGCGATGTAAACGCCGTCATTGCCGATGCGGGCGAGCTGTTCCCCACCGGCACCGTCACCCTGGACGGCATCAAGGCATTTGGCAGCCGGGTGATGATGGAGGACGCCATCATGGCCGCCTCCGCCCTGATGCACCAGGTAGGCGGCCCCCTCACCGGGGTGTTCGACCAGGTCATCAGTGAAAACGAGGGGATGCTCCCCCAGGTGGAAAAAGTGGGCTACGAGTCCGGCGCCGGGGTGGTCGGCCGGGTAGACGGCAAAACCGTGTACATCGGCAACCGCACCCTGCTGCTCAACCACCGCCTGGAGGCCCCCAGCCGGGAGGAGGAAACCCAGTACGCCCCCGGCAGCAAAAATATCATCTATATTGCCATCGATGCGGAGGTGGTGGCCCTGCTGGTGCTCACCTACGCCGCCGAGCGCCGTAAAAAGAACGAGCTCCAGCGCCTGGAGGACAGCGGCATCAGCGTGCTGGTGCGCACCACAGACCCCAACGTGACCGTCGCCCAGGTTTCCCGGCTCTTCGGGGTCGATTCCGCCAGCGTGGGCATCCTGGATGCCCAGTTGGGGGAGGCCGCCCACCGGCTGATGCAGGAGCCCCAGCCACGGGTAGACGCGGTAGCCGCCACCAAGGGCCGCATGGAGTCCCTGATGAGCCTCATCGCCGCCTGTGTGGAGCAGAAACGCACCGCCGGTATGCTGGTGGCCATC
Source organism: Acutalibacter caecimuris (assembly GCF_034335085.1). Classification (NCBI taxonomy): domain Bacteria; kingdom Bacillati; phylum Bacillota; class Clostridia; order Eubacteriales; family Acutalibacteraceae; genus Acutalibacter; species Acutalibacter caecimuris. The sequence goes on from NZ_JAWXXJ010000009.1 coordinate 8,008, forward strand.
CAAACCGCGGCGGTTATTCTGGGCTTTGTGCTGGTGGCCTTCCTGGCCTGTTTCGGCGAGCTCCGGCAGTTGTCCGTCCTAATCCTTTTCCTTTTCCAGTTGATCTGGACCGGCATCATCCTCATCCTGCCCCGTTTCCGCCGGTAAATATCCCCCGGATACCCCCTTACTATCCCCCCAATACCCCCCTAAGAACCCCTTAAGAACCCACCAATACCCCGCCAGGAACAGGCAGAGAAATCCCCCTGTTCCTGGCTTTTTTTACGGTTTTTTGCAAAAAACCCCCCGGAAACTTCCCAGGGCTTTGCCCTGGACCCACCGCCCTTTAAAAAGGGCGGCCCTAAACTTCCGGTTTTCCACGCCTTCTTTTGTATAAAACATCCTATCCTTGCCGCTGAGCTTTTTTGTTTTTGTTGCTTTTCTCTATGCAAAAATTTGTTCGTAAAAATTATAGCTTACGGGAAACTTCCCAGGGCTTTGCCCTGGACCCACCGCCCTTTGAAAAGGGCGGCCCTAAACTTTTTGCCCCCCACGCCTTCTTTTGTATAAACCGCCCTCTCCTTGCCGGAAATATAAGCAGGCTTTGTCCCTTTTTCCTATATAAAAATTAGTCCTCAAAAATGAGAAAAAGAAAAAACAGTGCATAATCTATATTTATTTATTCTTGTCCCACCCCATAGATAGTCAACTCTGTCAAAAAACAAACAATTTCCCTGCATTTCGTTCATATCCCACAAAATAGCCAATGCAAACGCCCTTTCCATTTCCCTCTCTTTGTAAAAACCGTCAAATATAAGAAAAAATCACATAAATTTATTGTAAAATATACGCATACAAAAATTAGTTCTCCAAAAAGAAAACAAGAAAAAACAGTAGTAAATGCATAGAATCACAATAAATTAAAGCGTTAAAATAGGCAATGGTGTTAAAAAGCATAAAAGTTTCGTCCACCTTTACAAAGGTGGCGGGGGTTTGGGGGCAGGGCCCCCAAGGTCCGCAAGTGGGGGCGCCCCAAAAAGAGCACCCCATCACGAAAATAGTTGTTGAATTTTTCGGACAGATGGTTTATAATTAGGGTATGCCGAGTGGCAAAACTTATGCATAATATATAATACATAACGCTGGGTGTTGTACAATCCGCCCAAGTTATGGTGAAAGGGGCAAAAAACGATGAACCAATACCCAGAGAAGAACATAATAAACCTGGCGGTAGCCGGCCACGGTGGGGCAGGCAAAACCACCCTCAGTGAGGCGATGCTCTACCTGGCAGGCGCCTCCGACCGCCGTGGTAAGGTAGGCGACGGCAACACCGTCTGCGACTATGACCCTGAGGAAATCCGCCGCAAGGCCTCCATTGCCGCGGCCGTAGCCCCCCTGGAGTGGAAGGGGAAAAAGATCAATCTGTTGGATGCTCCCGGTTTCTTTGACTTTGAGGGCGGTATGTGTGAGGCCATGCGGGCCGCTGATACGGCGCTGGTAGTGGTTTCCGGCAAAGACGGCCCCTCTGTGGGCACAGAAAAGGCCGTAGCTGCCGCGGAAAAGCGGGGTTTGTCCAAGATTTTCTTTGTCAATGGCCTGTGCGATGAAAGCGCCCGTTTTTACCGGGTTTTTGAGGATTTGAAGGCCCAATTTGGCCCCTCAGTCTGCCCGGTGGTGGTGCCCTTTATCGAGGGGAGCGAAGCCAATATTTATGTCAACCTGCTGGAATACCGTGCCTACGATTACTCCGGCGGAAAGCCCGTGGCCGTGCCCATCCCGGATATGGGCGACCGGCTGGAGGGCCTGCGCACCGCTATTTGCGAGGCCGTGGCCGAAACCGACGACGCCCTCTTTGACAAATACTTCGCCGGCGAGGAGTTTACCCCCGAAGAGATCATTGTAGGTGTCAGCAAGGGTGTAAAGGCCGGTACCATTACCCCTGTATTTTGTGGTGATGCCATGCTGATGCGCGGTATGGAGCAGTTCCTGGACGGCCTGACCTGGCTGGCCCCCTCCGCCGCGGACCATGCCGGGGAGATCGGCGTGGACCCGGACGGCAACCCGGTGGAGATCAGCGTAAGCAGCGACGGCGCGGCAGCGGCCATTGTATTTAAAACGGTAGCCGACCCCTTCATCGGAAAGCTCTCTTATATTAAAGTAATTGCGGGCAAAATCTCTACGGAATCCCAACTGATCAATATGCGCACTGGTGCGGCTGAACGTGTGGGTAAAACCGTAATGCTTACCGGCAAAAAGCAGGAGGACGTGAAGTTTATCGGCGCGGGGGACATTGGTGCGGTGCCGAAACTTTCCTCCACCAACACCGGCGATACCTTGTGCGCCCCCACCCGGAAAGTCACCCTGGACGGGGTAGATTACCCCGGCGCAGCCCTGTCTATGGCCATTGTGCCTAAGAAAAAGGGTGAGGAGGATAAGGTGGCCCAGGGTATGATGCGCCTCTCGGAGGAGGATCCTACCCTACATTTCTCCACCAACAATGAAACCCACGAGTTGATCGTTAGCGGTTTGGGCGAGCAGCACCTGGATGTGGCCGTAACCAAGCTAAAGACAAAGTTTGGGGTAGAAGTGACCCTGAAGGATCCCAAAGTGCCCTACCGGGAAACCATCCGCAAAACCGTGCAGGTGCAGGGCCGGCATAAGAAACAGACCGGCGGCCATGGCCAGTTCGGCGATGTTTGGATCGAGTTCTCCCCCTGTGACAGCGAGGGGCTGGAGTTTGGCGAGCGGGTTGTAGGCGGCTCGGTGCCCAAGGGCTTTTACCCGGCAGTGGAAAAGGGTTTACGCGAGTGCATCCTAAAGGGCCCCCTGGCCGGGTACCCGGTGGTAGGCCTCTCTGCGGTGCTGTATGACGGCTCTTACCACCCGGTCGACTCCTCTGAAATGGCCTTTAAGACCGCTGCCAGCTTGGCCTATAAGGCCGGTATGCCCAAGGCTGGGCCGGTTCTGCTGGAGCCCATTGGCCACCTGCGGGCTACGGTGCCGGACGGTAACATGGGCGATATTATGGGCGAGGTAAATAAGCGCCGGGGCCGGGTTTTGGGTATGGAATCCGCCGGTGCGGGCCGCCAGATTGTGGACGCGGAAGCGCCTATGGCAGAGATGCACGACTTCTCTACCTTTGTGCGGCAGTGCACCCAGGGGCGTGGCAGCTTTACCTTTGAGTTCGAGCGCTACGAGGAGGCCCCGGCCAATGTGGCGCAAAAGGTGATAGAGCAGGCTAAAGCGGAGAACGGCGAGGATTAAAGCTTAAATAGCATAAAACCCCCCGGACAGTGATTGTCCGGGGGGTTTGTTAGGTCTTAGATTTTTAGCGGTTTGTCCGTCCGTCCCATTCAGGTGTGGTTATGACAGGTTTAGCACGGCCGGTGGTTTGATCGATGTCAAAGGTAATTACCAAGTTGACGGTTTGTGGATTCAAGTATTGGTCACATAGGGTAGAACGAATGGTAATATAGGTTGTAGCAGGCGCGCGGTTTAGGTTGATGGCGATAGTCTGGGTTGATTGTCCAATACCGCTGGGGGAAACCCTTACATTTGCGATAGTTGCAGAACCACTTGTGTTTTTTAGGTCATCACCAAAAGCGCCACCATTAAAACTCACAAAATCTGCAACACTCAGATAACCAGCACCAGTAGAACCAGATGGCCGTACTGTACCGTGAGTTACGGGCCCTGTATCCAGAGGAATACGGATATTCCGATCATTCTCAGTGCGGCGGGCGTATAGGTTATCATCAAATTCTAACGAGAATTGACCGGTTATTGTGTCATTTGCATAATTCAAGAAGGGAGGGGCAACAGCAGTGATTTTCAGCGGTGTGCTATCTACTAACTGAATAGGTTTGGTAGCCCTAAATCCATACCCGGAATTGAAAATACTTTCGCCGGTCGTAAGGAAAATGTACGACAACCCCATTTGCAGTTTATCCTTACCCCATTCAGTAGCACAATCTATCGGGACAGGCGTACCAGCTTTAACGGAAACGGAGCCACGCCCAATCTCATTACCAGTTGTTGCAGAGGTAGAAGAAATATAGCTATAAATTCTTGTCTTTTCATCTGCGCTAGCAAAGCAATCAAATACACTTCCCTTAGATTCTCCTCCAGGGGCATAGTTATCCAATAAAGCATCCAATACGGTATAGGAATCCTTTTTTAAGCCAAGCAGAGTTTCCAACTCGGTTTCCTTTGATGGATCATACAGTTTGTTAGTGTAGAATAAATCTTTTAACCTACCATCCATTGAGGTTTCATTATCCACAATAAGCATATAGTAGACCGTACCATCCATGTCACTGGTAATGCTCACGTCTGTAGATCCGTGATCCAGGGTGATGATGGGGGCACTGACCGGCTCGGTAGTAAACTTATAAACTGTAACCGGGGACAGCACATCAGATACACCCTGGGTGACCAAGTACACATAGTAGGTGGTGCTGGGGGCTAGGCCCTGGATCTCTACCGGCTCAGTGGCTACACCGATGCTTTTACTGCCAGTAACCAACAGTGGGCTGTTTAGGTCGGTGCCGGCCGGGTTCATGATGTTCAGCCCGTTGGGGTAGCTAAACTTGTAGTTGGGGTCGGTTTCTGCGTTGCTGGTGGTTAAGGTTTTACCGTTAGGGGAGCCTTGCGCAGGGTCAGGCTTTCCAGTGCCATCTACCAGTACACCAGCGCCGCTTGGGGCAATGTAGTCATAGGCATTAGCAATAGTGGCGTTGGATTCGTCCCGCGGGGACAGCACTGAGGTGATGTTACCGGGATCGTCGTCCTCCACAGGGGCTAACACATAGTACACGGTACCGGCCCGGTCCAACTGCAAATACATAGATACACTGCTATCGTGGGGGGTAAAGGTAGGCGTCTTATTCAAAAGCTGGGGCGCGCGGCCGTCAGAGAACTGGCGGGTCAGGATGCGCTTGGCAGACTGTATATCCTTGGGGTCGGTGATATCGGTGATGTTGCCCCGGTTGTTGACCACGTTGTCAAAGGCCGAGGAAGTGGAGAGGGTATTGGCCAGGTTGCCCAGGGAACTGGCAGCGCCGCTAACAAAGGTCACCTGCCCGTTTATGCGCTGGCTGAAGGTGGAACGGTTGGTGTTGTTGCCAATGCGGGTAAAGTACAGGGCGTATTCATACACGGTGTCGTCCGCGTCGTTAAGGCCGCAGTGGGTGCCGCCGGCGGCGTATTGCCCGTTGATGTCCTGGAAGTCGTTTTCGCCCAGCACCTTGATCACACTGACGCCCCGCAGGCTGGTAGCGCTGTCCGGCACGGAAATGGACAGGCTCTTATCCTTATCGCCCACAGGTGTCCAGGGATCGTCCACATTGCCCTTTATCCGGGTGAACAGCCGGAACTCTACCGAAGTATCGAACCAGAAGAGCATATCCCAGCATATCCCGTCGGCGGTGGTCATCGTAGAGCGGGGCTCCGCCGTAAAGGCAATGTCAATGGGGATGTCTGTGGTGTCGGCGGAGCCGTCGTCTGTCTTTACAACAATGGGGTTGCCTTCCCTATCAAAAGCTTGCAGGGAGGTTTTGCCCTTATACTCGGCGTCTACCACCACCTGGGCCGATACCGTGTTAAAGGTGGGCATCTGGGTGGTGTTCATCTGGTTGTGCCGCTCCGACTCGTCGGCAATGTTCTTCAGCGTAAAGTAGTAGCCCGCGCCGCTTTCTAGGTTCAAGGAGGAGGTGGGCGTGTCGCCGTTGTTGATAAAGCTGACGATCAGCTTGGCGCCATCTTTGTACACCTGCACATTGCGGTAGTCGATGGTCCACTCGGTTTCCTGGTCCGTACGCTCAGCCACAGGCCGACGGGTAGAGGCATCGTTAAGCACGAACATATCGCGCAAGGCCTCCACATACAGCCGCTGGGCCTTGATAGCCTCTTCGGTGTTCATGGCCGGGTTATCCTTTTTGGCCTGGGCGTAGTTGGTGTAAAGGTTCAGCAGGTTGGGATCCTCGTAGGGGTCCGCGGTGGAACCGCTGGGCTGCTTATAGCGGATATCCTCGTTGAATACGATGTTGATGGTGGAGTCCGCATAGGGGGTGGTGGGGCTGTCCTCGGGCACATTCTCAAACTGCTGCTCGGCCGTTGGGGCATTGGAGTCAAGGGTGTGGGCGGTAAACTTTTTCACCGGGTCAGAGCAGTTCCCGGCGGCGTCCACAGCCACATAGTACACGTCGTAAGCCCGCTCGGCGGTCAGGCCGGAGATGGTGATGTTAAAGTCCGTGTTGGCCCGCACCGTTACCTTGCCGAACTTGTTGATATCGCTGTTCTGGCCGTTAATGACCTGGAGTTTGGCATACTCGCTCTTCAGGAAGGCCGGGTCAGTGGAGGACATACCGTCTTTGGGCACGGGGTAGGGGGTGCCGTTGTTTACGGCAACCCAGTAGACAGTACCCGCCTCGTTGACGGAGTTGGTCAGCCGCACGGAGGTGGCCTGGGTGGCTGACTGGATCATCTCGTCCAGGTTAAATTCCGGGGGGGTGATGTCCTTGGTACGTACCACGGTCTTGGTGATCCGGGAGCTCTTGGAGCCGTCGGCGTCGGTAAGCCACAGGTAGAGGTCATACTCGGTGTTCTCTTCCACTTCACCCAGGGAGTCCACCACGCCGTCCAGGTTCATGTCTACCTCGTTCACCTTAAAGCTGTCCATGGTGTTCTTGATCATGTGGATGCGGCCAAAGCCGTAGGGGTCCACAAAGGAAGAGGACAGGAACTCGCTGGTCTGGGGCTGGGTGCTGCCCTTGGGCAACAGCACATAGTACAGGTCGCAGGTCTTGTTGGCCATGACCGTGGCCTGCAAGTCAACAATCTCCCCGAAGGACATATCCGCGTTTTCGTCGTTACGGGTGGGGGTACGGTCTGCAATGGTGGGGAACCCGGCAGTCAAAGCGGGCACTGTGCCGTCCGGGGTCAAGATCTTCTGGGACTTCACCGGGCTCTTACGGCCGTGGGCGTCCAGCAGCACAGCGGAAAGGTAGTAGGTGCCGCCGGTTTCCATGCCGGTAAGCTGGGCGGAGTACTCGGTTTTGGAGGTTTCAGCTTTGATGTTGCCGTACAGCATGAACCCGGAGCCGTAGTCAGAGGGGGTGATCAGGCTGTCGGCGTCCACATCCTCCAGGGGGCCGGTGGCCGCGTTGGTCAGGGCCCAGTAGATGGTACCGGCCTTGTTAACAGAGAAGTAGCCGTCCGCGGTAGTGGGGGCCACGTTTTTCACCTTCGGGTAGCCTTGCAGCAGCCGGGGGTCAGAGGAGATCTCCTTGGCGATCTCCGAGTCCACGTTGGTCATATCCTTGATTTGGGTGACAACGCCGGGGCGTACCACCACTTTATCGGGCAGGATGTCACAGGAGCTGCCGTTGGTGCTCACGTTCAAGGTGCCGATGTCACCGTTGCCTGTGACCTCGGTGGCCGTGTCCAAATTCACCTCGTCCACAGAGGCGTTGATGTCCAGCACCAGCTTGGAGTTGGTGGCCGTTTCGTCAATGGTGACGGAAGTGGCGCTGCCCGCCCCTGTATCGCCAATGGTCAGGGTAGAGCCGGGGGTGCGGTTTACCACGTTTTTCAGGTTGCCCGCCACAGTAAAGGCAGAGCCTTCCGGGCCCTCCAGGGAGATTTCCCGCAGGCCCTTGGACTTATCCCGCACGTCGTCCTGTATGTACGAGGGGGACTTGACCACGGTTTTGGGGATGTCTGTACTGCCAATGGCCCGCACGGACACATACTGGCCGGTGGAAGGGTCCACTTGCAGCTTTTGGGCAGTTACATTGTTCAGCAAGATACTGGCTTTAGCGCCCTCGCTCTCGCCGCCGCCGGCGATAACGATACGCCCCAGCACCCGCACATTGTCCAGCAGCACATCGCCCAGGCCCAGGCCGCCGGTAATATACAGGTCGCCGGCAATCACCGTGTCCCGCAGGGTGACGTTGTTGGTGTTGATGGTCACATTGCCAAATACGCCGCCCAGGCTGGTTTCGCCCCGGGTGTTAATAAGGTTGCCCACGCCGGAAGAGAGCATACGGGCCACCTGGCCCCGGGTGATCCGGCCGCCGGGCTGGAAACTGCCGTCGGTCATGCCGCTGATGATGCCCGACAGCACTGCCGAGCGCACATAGGGCGCGCTGTAAGAGGAGAAATTGTGGCCGTCGGTAAACTCCGTCACCTCGCCGGGAGTGGGATCCAGCCGCATGGCCCGGGCCAAAAGCACCAGGGCCTGCTCCCGGGTTACGGGGGCGTTGGGGGATGCGGTGGTAGGCGAGGTGCCGGCCATAATGCCCTCGGTGTAGGCTACGGCGATGTCGTCATAGTACCAGGCATTGCGGGGCACATCGGTAAAGGGGATGGGGCCCGTGCGGTTGTAACCGTAGGCCCGGTTGAGCATAGCGGCCATCTGGGCCCGGGTCAGGGTGTCGTTTTCACCCATATTGCCGTTACCGTAGCCCTGCATAACCCCCCAGCCTTGCAATTTTTCCACATAGGGTGTGGCCCAACTGGCAGCGGCGTGCAGGCTTGTGTCCAAATCAAAGGGCAGAGCGCCCAGCGCCAGGATAGCGCACAAAAGCAGGGCGGTCAGCCGTTTTAGGTTCTTTGCAGATCGGTTCATGTCAGTCCCTTTCTCTGAATCGTCAGGTTTATCGCAGCGGCCGTAGCCGCGGGTTGTTGTGCGTTAACGGAATCGGTGCCGGCCTCCTTTCTGCCGGGCGCATGAGCCCGCTGGGTTTCCAGTAATCTGATTTTATTCCATTTTAAACAAAAAATCAATATTTGCGCCTGATTTGGCAGAAATTGGCTGGGCAGCCTTCTGCGGCCCCGGCAGGTTAAGCCCCCCCACGGCTTTTGCACGGCGCGCCGGGGCGCCTGGACAAAAGCCTGGGGCACGCGGGGGAAAGCATAGCGGGGCCGCCCTTTGAGGGTTAGCGGCGGTTTTTCTGCATGGTGCGCAACTGTACGTTGAATACAGCCTCCCGGATCATGCTCTCCTGCTCGTTGAGCAGTTCCAGGAACTTGGCAGCGTAAAAGGTTTCGCCTGTTTCCGGGCGGCTGCGCAGGATGCGGCAGTCCAGCAGCAAGGGGGCAGTGCGGGTAATGGGGATGACCACCTGGATTTCCTCGCCGGGTACAAAGCCCGCGTCGGTGTAAAAGCTGATGCCCCCGCAGCTCAGGTCGTTGCCCCTGGCAGTCCAGCGGCCCTCCCGGCCGTCGGTGGGGTACAGGTAGGTTTCAAAGTCCACGGGCATCCGCAGGTTCTCCCGTATCTCGTTGCCCACCAGTTCCCGCAAGGGCTCCATCACCAGCATCTCGCCCTTGCGCTGGATCACATGGCCCAGTTTGGGGGGCTGGCTCTCGTCCGCGGGGATGATCTGCACGTTGTCGGCGTTGACCACGTCCAGGGGGTTGCCCTCAAAAATGTTGATCTGGATGTTCCTCCCGTCGGGCGGGCCCTCCATATTGCCCCGGGCCAACACCCGGGAGGTGGTGCTGTCCAGCAGCACGCAGACGTTCTTCGGCTTGTTCTTTTTTCCAAATAGCATAGCTTATTCCTCCTGAGTTGGCTGGGTTATGGAGCCCTGTGGCGGTTGCTGCTCCTGCGGGGCCGGGGGTTCTTCCGGGGCGGCAGGGGCTGTTTCGGCGCGCCTACCCCGCCGGCCCTGGCCTTGGCGGTCAAAATCAAAGTTGAGGAAGTAGACGTAGATTTCCACCACGGCCCGGTATAGTTCTTCCGGGATTTCCTGCCCCAGGTTCAGTTGGGAGAGGATGGTGGCAAGGGAGTTGTCCTCGTAAATGGGCACGCCGTTCTCCTGGGCCACGTCCAGGATTTTTTCCGCCAGATGCCCCATGCCTGAGGCCACAATGACCGGGGCGGAATCGCTGACCCCGTACTGCAAGGCCACCGCCCGCTGGCGGGTAGGCCGGCCCTGTTGGTCAGACCTTGACATCGACACCGCTTTTCACCTCCTGGAACAGCGTTGGGAACGCGTCGGATATATTCATGGGCTGGCGCATGGCCGAAACCCGGATATCTCCGGGGGAGAGGCCGTTGCGCTGCAAGATATCGGAAAGGTCCCGGCTGATGTCGCCGGAGAAAGCCGCCACCTGCCGGGGGCAGCTTACCTGTAGGGAGGTATGCCCCCCGCTGCCGTCTATCAGCAGGTCGAACATACCCAGGCCCTCAATGTCCATTTTGATCAGCAGCCGGGGGGCGGGCTCTTCCCGGCCGCCGCTGTGCTGGGCGTCCGGGTCCACCCACATCTCGGCAAACACGGCCCGGTCATCCCACTGGAAGGGCAACAGCAAGTGCTGCAAGGGCATATACACGCTTTCATTTATAAGGATAGAGCTTAAAAGGTTGCGGAAGATCTCCTGGGCCGCCGTGCCGCCTTCTCCCCGCAGGGAGCGCTGGGCCAACTGGGCAAAACGCTCGGCAAAGCTGTCCGCGCGGGAGGCCCGGGCAAATTCCGTGTCCCCCAACAGGCGCAGCACGTCGCCGTCTGAAAGGCTGCTCAGGTCCCCTTTGAAGATATTGTAGTTGCCCAGGTGCCGGAAGGCCTGTATCAGGGACTTTTCGTCGCCGTTCTCATAACGCACCATGTCCAGCGTCAGCAGGGAGAGTAGGTTGCGGGCCATGCCGTGGTCATGGGTGCGGCGAACATAGTCGGAGATCAGCGGGAACACCTGGCCCCGCAGGATATCAAGCCCCCCCTGGCGGTCGCCGGCGGCCACGCTGTTCTCCATGCGGCCCAGCATCTCCGTTAACTGGTTGGCCCAGTGGGAGGGCAGCGAGCGGGTCATGTCCTGCAAAGTGCGCATCATGCGGGACTGCAGGTGGCTGGTAGAGGACCAGTCACTGTACTGGCGCAAGAACTGCAAAATCTCCGTGCGGAACATCTCGGAGCCGGAACTGTTGTAGGCGTCCCGCAGGGCGGAGAACAGGGCCCCGCCAAAGCGCAGGCCGCTTTGTAGCTGGTTTTGTAAAAACTTTGCCAGTTGGGCCTCGTCCATGTTAAGCATATCCAGAAAGCCCTGCAGCTCTGCCGCAAGGCCGGGGGTAATGCCCGAAGACACCTGTAGCCCCTGCCCCTGCAAAAGCCGTAGGAAGGCGGAGGCGGTGTCGGGGGCATTGGCAAGGCGCTGTAAGAAAGTAAGGAAGTTGGACTCATACCGCACCCGGTGGGAAACCGAGGCGTCACCGGCCTGCTGCTGGTCGCTGCGCTGGTCACCGCGGGTAACGCGGTTGGGGTCAACCACATTCTGGATGTTGCGGTTGGGGTCCTGGGGGTTGATCGGCTGGTTCCGGGCATTGGCGTTGTCATAGCCAGGCACCGGGTTTGTGGGTCGCAATATTTCAGGCATAGGCTCTCTGCTCCTGTTATCCCCGGCCCATCCAGGGGAGGGAAAATCTCATTCCTTATATCATACCAGAAACCGCCGCCCAACGCAAGCGCCGGAGGGGGCGGCAGCAAAAAAACTGTAAAATATCTGTGGGGCCGGCTGGCCGGCGGTGGGATCCTGCAAAAAACAAAGATAAAACCCGCGCATCCCTTATTTTTTGCGCTGCCGCTGCCGAAATAGTAATGGGGTATTGCGTTTTGGTGTTGCGAAACCGTAGACCCTGTGTTATAATAAAAAGGACGGGATTTACATAAGCCCCGGCAATTTAGCAGAAAAGGTGGAACAGTTATGGGCAACGACATGATGGAGGCCTACCTCTATGAGATGAATACGCTCCTGGAATCTCTTGACGAGATGGTGCTGGGCGCGGAGGACAGGAAGACCTTCTCCCAGGACGACGTAAACGAAATCTTCCGTATCATGCACACGATAAAGGGCTCTTCGGCCATGATGGAATTTGACAACCTGATGACGGTTGCCCACAGGATAGAGGATATGTTCTTCATCATCCGCGACCAGGGCATGGACGCTGTGGCGGAAGAACTGCGGCCGGAGCTGTTCGACCTGATCTTCAAGGCTATCGACTTCTTTAAGGCCGAGGTAGAAAAGCTGGAGAACGACGCGCCCCTCACAGAGAATGTCGACAGTATACTGGCAAATATTAAGAGCTTTTCAAATAAAATTCAAGGCCAGCCGGAGGAGGAAGAGGCCGCCCCGGAGGAGGAAACCGGCGGCCAGGCCGCCCCTGGCAACGCCGCCGATTTTGGCAGCAGCCAGTTCCCCTACGGTATCCGGGTGTCCTTTGACGAGGGCAGCGGCATGGAGAACCTGCGCTCCTTTATGCTGGCCAACTCCGTGAAAGACGTGGTAGGGGAGGAGCAGTTCGACTTTTACCCTGCCGATGTGGGCACCAACGCCGAAACCGCCGGCTTTGTGGTGGAGGAAGGGTTCTTCCTGCGCTTTGCCACCCCCGAACTGCGGGAGAGCGCCATAGCCGTGGTAAAGGAGGCCGGTTCGGTAGCGGACTACCAGATGTTCGACTATGCCGAGCCCCAGCCGGAGCCGGAGATTCCTGTGGCTGCCCCGGCGGCCCCCGCCGCGCCGGAAAACGCCCCGGCCCCTGCCGCCGCCCCGGCCCCTGCCCCGGCCGCCACCGGCCAGCAGGGCAGCAAGCAGCAGAACCATAATAAGGAAAGCCTTATCAGCGTGAACCTCTCCAAGCTGGATGAGTTGAACGCTGTGGTAGGGGAGATCGTTATTACCGAGTCGATGGTCACGGCCTCCCCGGACCTGAAGGGGCTAAAGCTGGATAACTTTACCTCTGCCGCCCGGCAGCTACGGTCTTTGACCGACCAGCTACAGGATGTGTCCATGTCCCTGCGGATGGTGTCCGTATCCGCCACCTTCCAGAAAATGCGGCGCATCGTGCGGGACATGAGCAAAAAGCTGGGCAAAGAGGTGAACCTGGTGCTGGAGGGCGAGAACACGGAGGTGGACAAGACCATCGTGGACAGCATCAGCGACCCGTTGATGCATATTGTGCGCAACTCCATGGACCACGGCATTGAGGAAAACGTCCAGGACCGCATCAGCGCGGGCAAGGACCCGGTGGGCAAGATCACCCTGGCAGCCCGGCATACCGGCGGCGAGGTCATCATCGAGGTCATCGACGACGGCCAGGGGGCGGACGACGACGCCATCCTGGCAAAGGCCATGCGCCAGGGCCTGGCCGTGCCCGGGGTAGAGTACTCCCATAGGGATATCCTCAACTTCCTGCTGATGCCGGGGTTCTCCACCAACACCGAGGTAACGGAGTATTCCGGCCGGGGCGTGGGCATGGACGTGGTAAAGTCCAATGTGGAAAACGTAGGCGGCACGGTGACCATTTCCAGCGAGAAGGGCCACGGGATGACCACTACATTAAAGATCCCCCTGACCATGGCCATCATGGACGGCATGGAGGTGGCTGTGGGCGGCTCCGTGTTCACGGTGCCCATCAACAATATCCGTTCCATCCAGAAGATCACCAGCGCCGACGTGATCCATGACGCGGCCAAGGGCGAGATGCTGAAACTGATGGATAACTTCTACTCCATTGTCCGGGCCAAGGAATTCTACCAGATGGAGGGCGGCCAGGACGAGATGGAAAACGGTATCATCCTGTGGGTAGAGTCCGGCGAAAAGTCCTTCTGCCTGTTTGTGGATGAGCTCATCGGTGAGCAGCAGGTGGTGGTAAAGCCCCTGCCGGACTATGTGAACAACTATGGCATCCGCAACTACGGCGTGACCGGCTGCACCATTTTGGGCAACGGGGATATCAGCATTATCCTGGATGTAGCCAGCATTTACGCGGCCTCCCAGGCCGGCTGAAAATGAAAGGCCGGGGTACGGCCCTTGCAAGTAGCGGCGTTTTGTGATATACTACTATAATAAAGACCGGGCGGCCCTGGGGCTGGCCGGAAGGAAAGGATCTGTGCGCAATGTCTGAAGATATAATGAGCGCTGTCATGATGGAAACGGGTGTCAGCGACCTGGACGAAGTGGCGGAGCCGGAAATGGACAAATACCTTGTATTCCTTTCCGGCGGCATCTACTACGCGGTGGATACCAAATTTGTGAAGGAGATGCTGACCCAGTGGGACACCTCCATCACCTGGCTGCCCATGCTGCCCCCCCACATCCGGGGGGTCATCAACCTGCGCGGCGGGGTGGTGCCGATCATCGATTTCCGGCTGTTGATGGGCCAGATGCCCGAGGACCGGTTCAGTACCGTGATTTTGGATGTGGAGGGTGTCCAGATCGGTATTTTGGTGGATGAAGTGGACCAGACGGTAGACATTGAGAAAAGGCAGGTGCTGCCCGTGCCCTACCAAAGCGGGATGGAAGCGCAGAAAATGGTAACGGGTATGTACAGCCTGCCCAACTCTGGCAAGACCCTGATGGTGCTGGACTGCACCCAGATGATGTATGGACATTAAGCAGAAAACGGCTGCCGGCGCCGTCCCCTCCATGACCATTAACGATAAGGATTTCAACCGGCTGGTGGCCTTTGTGCAAAGCAAATATGGTATCGACCTGCACCAGAAAAGGCAGCTTGTCACCAGCCGCCTTTCTGGCACGGTGAAAAGCATGGGCTTTTCCAGCTTTACCGAGTATGTGGATTACCTGCTGAAAAAGGGTTCGGGGGACGATATCAACCACCTTTTGGGCAGGCTGACCACCAACTATACCTATTTTATGCGGGAGGTCGAGTCCTTCGACTACTTTACCCGGGTGATCCTGCCGGAGGTGGTACGCCGCCACGAGCGGGATAAGTGCCTGTCTATCTGGAGCGCGGCTTGCTCTTCCGGGGAGGAGCCCTATAACATATCCATGTATATCATGGACTACCTGGGCGGCAAGGCGTCCGCCTGGGACACCCGGCTGCTGGCTTCGGACATATCCCTGGACGTGCTGAACAAAGCCAAGCGCGGGGTCTATGAGTTGCCGGATTCCATCCCACCCAACTGGAAAAAAGATTACTTTAAGCCCGCGGGGGGCAAGATGTACGAGGTAGCCCCCAAAATCAAAAACAACGTGATCTTCAAGCAGTTTAACCTGATGGACCCTATCACCTTTAAGCGGAAGTTTGACGTGATCTTCTGCCGCAACGTGATGATCTATTTTGACCAGCCTACCAAGACTGCCCTGGCCCGGCGGATGTTTGACGCCACGGTGCCGGGGGGCTATCTGGTTATCAGCAAAGCGGAAAACCTGCCCCCCGACCTGCCTTATACCCGGGTAGCCACGTCGATCTTCCAAAAAAGGTAGGCCCGTCGGGCGTGCCCGCATATGGTGGGGGCAGGGGTTATCCTGCCCTCCTATTGGTTCCTTTCGGAGATTATGTAAAGTGAAGAGGAGGGTTCAATTTGCCAAAAATGATACGGGTGCTGGTGGTGGATGACTCCATCATTGCCCGCAAGACGATCATGGAGGGGCTGGCCAAGTCACCGCGTATTGAAATAGCCGGCTACGCCATCAATGCGATGGACGCTGAGAACAAGGTGAAACAGCTAAAACCCGATGTGATGACCTGCGACGTACAGATGCCCGGCATGACCGGCATCGAGTTTTTGAAAAAGCTTTTGCCCCAGCACCCCCTGCCGGTGGTGCTGGTATCCTCCTTGAACCTGAAGGTGTTTGACGCCCTGCACGCCGGGGCGGTGGGCTTTGTGCGCAAACCGGACGGTGTGCAGAGCCGGGAGGGTTTCATCAATTCCCTGGCCGAGGCGGTGATCGAAGCGGCCAGCGCCAAAGTGCGCCGGCCCGCTATGGTAAGGGAGCAGCCGGATCTTTCGGCGGCCCTCAACATGGCGCCCCTGGCGGTGTCCCAGCCGTACCTTATTGGCCTGGGGGCCTCTACCGGCGGCACGGAGGCTACCTTGGAGGTCATGAAACGCCTGCCGGCGGATATCCCCGGCATGGTGATCGTGCAGCATATGCCGCCGGGGTTTACCAAAATGTATGCCGAGCGGCTAAACCGCCTGTGCCGCATGGAGGTGCGGGAGGCCGTAAACGGCGACCGGCTCCACAAGGGGCTGGCCCTGGTAGCGCCCGCCGATTTACAGTGCCGGGTAAACCGGACCGCCGCCGGGGAGTATTACGTTTCCTGTACGCCCGGGGAGAAGGTCAGCGGCCACAGGCCCTCGGTAGACGCGCTGTTCCACTCCATGGCGGAAAACGTAAAGTGCAAGATGATCGGCATCATCATGACAGGCATGGGCTCTGACGGGGCCGAGGGCCTGTTGCGGATGCGCCGGGGCGGGGCGTATACCATCGGGCAGGATGAGGAATCCAGCGTGGTGTACGGGATGCCCGGCGTGGCCTTTAAGCGGGGCGCGGTGTGCGAGCAGGCCAGTTGCGAGCGTATCGCCAGCGTACTGATGCGCAGTTTGCAGGCAGGTAAATAGGTTTTGGGGCCCAGGGCCTTAAAACCCTGATAAAGAATTTCATAAATAATCGGATGGCCTCTTAATTTTTTCATGGGGCCATCCGACTATTTATGTAGAACTGTATGAAATGGATGGCTATCCAAATTGTCCATCATCGCCCCATTTGGAAAAGAGGGATGAAATATGATTACAATGCCCCAAAAGATCGGCCCGCTGAACAGCCGGGTACGGGTAAACCAGACACGCCAGCCTGCCCCCGCCACGCCTGGGCAGGTAGCCCATAGCGGGGAAAGCTTTGATAAAGTGACGTTAAGCGCCAGGGAAGGGGCGGAGCCCCAAAAGCTGGAGTTGCAAAGCAAACTTTCCCAGGAGGTGCGCACCGCCACCACCACAGGTACCCTGGCAGCCCTGCGCCGGCAGGTACAGGCTGGGGAATACCAGATAGACGCCGGCAGCATCGCCAAAAAGCTGTTGCTGCTGGGGGAGGTTTAAGTTGGAGCCGGTATATCAGCAGTACCTGGATCATCTGGAGGAACTGAGCGCCCTGCTGGAAAAGATGACCGGTACGGCAAACCGTAAAGCCGCCGCTGCCCGTGTAGGAGACCTGGTCAAGGTAGACGCCTGCATGAAAGAGGAGCAGGCGTATAGCATGAGCCTGCGGAGCATGGACCAGCGCCGGGATAAGATGCTGAAGGCCATGGGCCTGGAAGGGTTGACCCTTTCCCAGCTAAGCGCCCATTATCCGGCAGCGTTGAAGGCCCAGGCCGCCAAAGCGGCCGAGCGGGCCCTTACCCAGTTTGAAAGCTACCGCAGCGCCGCCAATGCGGCCAAAACCACCATGGAGCTGGCCCTACGGGACATCGAGCGGATGTTCCCGGCAGAAGGGGCGCCTCCGGCCGCGGATCCCGCCGTGGAACCGCCGCCGCGGATGAAGACAGACTTCCGCGCATAGGGCGCGGCTTGCCGTAAAGCGGCAAACACATCCCCGCCCTTTTGGGCGCGGTGGATATGACCCCAACAGACAGGGAGGTTTTTACCCATGAGTACAATATCTACGTTCAGTGGCTTTACAATGGCGCGGCTGGGCATTATGGCCTCGCAAAAAGCGCTGGAAGTCACTGGCAATAACATATCCAACATCAATACCGTCGGCTACACCCGCCAGGCCCTGGACCAGCGGGCGCTGTACATCGGCGGCGCGGATATGTACGCCTCGCAGTTTGACGTGCGGGTGGGCGCAGGCGCGCTGACCACCGGCGTTTCCCAACTGCGGGACCCGTACCTGGATATCCGCTACCGCAACGAGGCCGCCAATGTGGGCTTTTACGCTGGTAAATACTCGGTTTTACAGAGTATTTCCGCCATCTTCGATGAGGTAGGCAAGGGTGAAGAGGACAACGGCGTTATTGAGGCCGCCCTCAGCGACTTGCTGGAAAAGCTGCAAAACTTCAACACCGAGCACGCCGGCAACGAGTCCTATGACACAATGGTGCGCCAGTCTGCCCAAAACCTCATTACCTGGTTCAACGAGTATTCAAAAGAGTTGGACCGGGTCTACCAGAGTACCCAGAAAGAATTTACGGGGCAGATGGGCACGGTCAACAACCTGCTGCGGAAGATACGGGAACTGAACGAGAGCATCAAAAAGGCCGAGATCAACAGCGGCGCCCTCTCCGACGACCAGCTCAAAGAGGGCATGGTAGGCGAGCGGGGCCAGCAGGCCCTGGAGTTGCGGGACCAGCGCAATATGCTCATCGACGAGCTGGCCCAGTACCTGCCCATTGACGTGACCTACTCCGACGAGCCCATTGGTTCGGGCATGACGGTGGAGAAACTGACCATCACCCTTAAGGGCGACAGTTCGGCAGTCCTGGTGGACGGCATCTACTGTGGGCAGCTATCCGTGCGGCAGGTGATGAAAGAAAAGCTGGACGCGGACGGGAAGCCTGTGCTTGGCGCTGACGGAAAGCCCGTTATGGAAGAGGTTGACGACGAGTACCTGCGGATGGACATCTCCATTTTGGAGGATGCACGGGGCAAGCATAAAGACCGCGGGCCCGGCTCGGCGGCCAACGGCTATCCCCGGCAGTTGGAGGATCAGGACGTTAAGATGGGTTCCCTGCAAGCCATCCGGGAAATGCTGATCAAAAACGGCGAGTACTCCACCCCGGAGGAGATCAATGGTATAAAGGATCCCGTGCCGGGTTTGGGCGACCCCCAGGCCGCCACCAAACGGGGTATACTCTACTACAAAAAAGCCCTGGACGCCCTGGCTAACAAGATCGCCAAGGTGTTCAACGAGGCCAACAACATTGCCCCGGATCCCGCCAAAGGGCCGGATGACGGGGTCAACACATTCTTTAAATATGATGCTGCCACCAATACATTTGAACAGGATGCAAACGGCAACTATGTCCCCAAGGACGAATATAAGGACTATATAGAGTCTTTCGGCAACCTGTTCAGCAACAGCGGCGACGGGGATAATGCCGACGGTATTACGGCGGCCAACATCTCCATCTCTTCCAAGTGGTCCCACGGCGAGATCAAAATCGTGCAGACCAAGAACCCCGACGATATGGTGGAGGATCCCGACAATCCGGGGGTCAAGCGGCCTGCCAGCACGGCCAGCACCAACATTGTCCACCTAATTTCCGCCATGCAGCAGGACTACGAGTTTAAGCCCGGCGATACCTTCCCCGGTGCGGCCAGTGCCGGCACCACCTTCTTTACCGGTAGTTTCCACGAGATGCTGGACTACATCAACGGCATTTTGGGCGATGAAACCCGGGTGACGGGGAATATCCTGGATAACTACAACATCACTGCCCAGGAGCTGGATATGAGCCGTGACTCTGTTTCCGGCGTAGACCTGAACGACGAGGCCGTCAACATGATGGCGTTCCAGAAGTCCTATTCCGCGGCCTGCCGCCTGCTGACCACCTTGGACGAAATACTGGATAAGCTCATCAACGGCACAGGCCGGGCTGGGCTGTAAGTAAGCATATCCGCGGCTAAAAAAGCCGCAAACCATAAATTTTCAGGAAAGAAGTGAGGCAAATGGTTCGGCGTATCACCACCAACGGGATGATGCAAAGCTATAAGTATAACCTGATGAAATCCTACAATAACCTGGCAGGTATCACGGAGAAAGTGACCACCCAGCGTAATTTCAACTCCTATGCGGAAAGCCCCGCCAAGGCCAGCCAGGCCTTCCAGTTGCGCCGCAGCCGCTGGAATACGGAAAACCAGATCGCCAACAGCAAGCAGGTAAGGCACAAGTTCCAGCAGGCCTGGGACTGCCTGGAGGACTCCTACCAGGATCTGGGCCATAAAATGGCCAACTATTCCCTGCTGCGTGCCCAGAATGACCCGGATGCCGGCGGACGCCAGGCGCTGGGCGAACTCATCCGCGGCGTGGCGGACTCCATGATGGAAACCATGAACGCCAAGTATGGCGAAAACTTCATTTTCTCCGGCGCGGACGGCCAGACGGTGCCTTTTAGCTGGGGCCCGGATGGCGAGGTACTGTACCGGGGCATGAGCGTGGAGGTAAAAGCCCCCAGCGTAGAGGACATACAAAAAGATGACACCTGGATGCAGGACCCTGACTATGCGGACTTCCTCAAGCTGTACAACACCGTGGAGAAAGAGCACACCTATGTAGACCTGGGCATGGGCATGACCGAGGACGCCAATGGCAAGCTGATTGATTCCAGCGCGTTTGATACGGCCCTCAGCGGCATCGACATGATCGGCTACGGCAAGTCCAGCAGCGTTACCCTGGATGACGGCACCGTGGTGAACGATATGCCGGACAATATCATCTCCATTATCCGGGAGATTGGCGATATCCTTTCCGAGTGCAGCCCGGAAGATGGCGCCTACCCCACAGACCCCAAGTATGACCAGTACGGCGGCGCCAAAAAGCGGGTAGATGCCCTGGAGAAACAGTTGGAGAACAAGCTGAATGACCTGCACGCCAATTTCGTGGAGTTGGACACCCGCGCCAGCTTTGTAGAGGCCAATGAGCTGCGCCTGGAGTCTATGGACGACTCCCTCAACGAGCAGATCGTCGACATTGAGGACATTGACCCGGCCGACGCCATCACGGCCCTGATGTGGGCCCAGTACTCTTACAATGCCGCCCTGCGCATTGGCACCAACATTCTGTCCCAGTCGCTGATTGATTATATGAATTGAGCCGCTTATTTTGAACCATCTTTGATATTGTCCTAATATTTCTGAAAGAGGGGATTATGTGTGGGCCCGTTGATTGAGATTAAGACCGTTCCAATCGAAATAGAGATGAAAACCACCAATGCGCAACTGCTTTACTCCCGTGGCACGGCCGAAATGGAGGTCAGCCGGGAGAAAGGTGGTCTCAGCATCAAAAGCCGCCCCATCAAACTGAATGTGGACTCTTTCCAGGCGCGCAGTTCGGTGCGCCCAACCACCATGCAAAGTGTAAAACAGGCCGCGCAGTCTGGCAAGCAGGCCGCTTACCAGGCAACAGCCACCTACGCCAAGCGGGGCCAGTTGGTTATGGATGCCCAGTTGGGCCAGGAGCTGATCACCCAGTTCGCCCAGGAAACCCAGGACGCCCAGATGGGCCGCAGCGTAGAGGACTTTGGCTTGGGCTTTTTGCCCGAGGGCGGCATTGACCTGAACTGGGAGCCCGGCCAGATGCAGATACGCTATGAGATGGATAAGCTGAATTTTGACTGGAAGACTAATGGTATGGGATTCCAGTTCGTGCCTGGCGACATTGAGTTTACCATGACCCAGCGCCCGGAGGTCATTATCAAGTACGTAGGCGGCGCCGTGTATGTTCCGCCTTCGTCCGACCCCAACTACCAGCCGGTTGATGTGCGGGCCTAAAAGGCAGGAGGGCAAGCCTTGAATATCGCAACCAAATATTTCGGTAACATCCAAATCAATGCCGGGGATGTGCTGTCATTCCCCAAGGGCCTCTTTGCCTTTGAGGAGGAAACAGAGTTCTTGTTGCTGCCGTTTTCCGGCAGCAGTGGTACCTTGCTGTGCCTGCAAAGCGTGGCCACCCCCCAACTGGCCTTTGTGGCGATGAACCCCTTTTCCCTGGATCCGGCCTATGCGCCTGTGTTGCAGCCGGAAGAGTTAGAGACCCTGGGGGTCAAGGACAGCCGGGAGCTGTCCTACTACGTGCTGTGCGCGGTGAAGAACCCGGTTTCCAGCAGCACGGTGAACATGAAGTGCCCGGTAGCCGTCAATGAGGACACAGGTATGTGTATGCAGGTGATCCTGGACGGCGAGGGCTACGGTATGCGGCATTTGCTGGCAGAATTTCAGGAGAGGGAGGGGTAATGCTATGTTGATCCTTCGCCGGAAGGCCGGGGAATCCTTCCTCATTGGGAATGAAGTGAAGGTGACGGTCATCGCGACCAAAGACAAAGAGGTGCAGATCGCCATTGACGCGCCCAAAAAAGTGCCAGTGCTGCGCAGCGAACTGGCCTACGCCATGAGCGCCAACCGGGACGCGGCTGAGGAACAGAGCCTGCCCCAGGAACTGCTGGCAGCTTTCTCCATGCTGACCCAGGAAAGGCCGGAGCATCCCCCAAAACCAGAATAAAAAGGCGGAGCAGTGAAAGCTGCTCCGCTTATTTTTTGGCACTTTGGCCTATCGGCACAGACCGTGGCAAAAGGTTTTGTAGACCCAGTTGGGCCCAATTAGGCTCAGTCGTCGTGCCGGGGCGCGCCCAGGCGCATTTCCCCGTTTTCCCCTAGGCTGTGCCGGGGGTGCTGAGAAACCTGCTGGCAGGCAGCCATCAGTTGGGCCGTAACGGCCGCGCTGTAACGGCTCTCATAAATACTCAACATAGGCACGCCTTCGCTTTCCGGCACCACAATATATTTGGCCGGCAGGCTGGTCAGGGCCAGGGCAATCACATCCGTGCGGCAGCGCTCGCAGTTGCACATATGAAACCGCTCAATATACTTGTCGACCTTATCCTCCACCAGCGCCTGCATCACGTTCAAATAGGTAACGCCCCCCGGCTTTTTTTCGGGCGCCGGTTCTGGTTCCGGCGCGGGCTGGGGTGCAGGTGCCGCCTCCGGCTCCGGCACAGGCTCTGGCAAGGGCTCTGGTTCCGGTTGAGGTTCAGGCTGAGGCGCCGGCTCAGGTTGAGGTTCCGGCTGGGGCGCCGGTACAGGTTCCGGTTCCGGCGCCGGCTGAGGGGCCGCGGGCTCCTCCTCCAGGCCGGCCAGCAATTCTTCTTCCAGTGCGCCGCGGATGGCCTGGGCCACCTCCTCACTGTTATCTTCCGGGACTGCGGGGGCAGCGGGGCTGTGGGCACGCTTGGGGGCGTTCCCGGCCTCGCCCGGTTCTGTAAGCAGGTTCAGTACATGGGCGGTCTTGTTGGACTTGGATGACTTGGAATTTGCCATACTAACACGCTTCCTTTCTCAAAAAATTCTCCTTCCGGCAGGGCTCATATGCCCAAAAGCTCGTCCAGCAGGGCCTGGAAGTCCAGCGACGGGTTAGAGCGCGGCGCATAGGAGAGCACGCTTTCCCCGTGGGCAGGGGCCTCTGCCACCACCACGCTGGTACGGATCTTGGTGTCCAGCACCCTGGTGTCCAGCTTACGGGCAATCTCGCTGGAAAGTTCCAACACCTCCCGGTTCAAGGTGAGCCGGTTGTTGAATTTGTTCAGCAGGATCCCCAAAATCCGCAGGTCAGGGTTGTAGTATTTGCGCACGGTGTTGATGGTGTCCCGTATCTGGGAAATACCCAGCAGGCTCAATATCTCCGGCGCCATAGGGATGATCAGCGCGCCGGAGGCCACATAGGCGTTAATGGTCAGCACGTTCAGGGCAGGGGGGGTGTCGATGATGATATAGTCGTAGCGGTCCTCCACCTTGGCCAACTCATTTTTCAGCAGATACTCCCGCCCCGGGGTGTTAAACTCCAGTTCAGCGGTAGAAAGCAGGATGTTGGAGGGCAGCACATCCCCCAATTCGGTCGAAACGATCACATCCTCCACCGTAGCGGTGCCCTTTAGCACCTCATACACGGTATCGCTGTTTTCAATATCCAGCCCGGCGGAAAAGCCCAGGCTGCCCTGCGGGTCCAGGTCAACCCCCAGCACCCGGTAGCCCCGCAGGTGCAGGGCGTTGATCAGGGACAGGGAGGTGGTGGTTTTCCCCACCCCTCCTTTCTGGTTGGTAACAGTAATGATTTTTTCCATATAAAGCTCCTCTCACTGAGCAAAAAATTCCCGGCAGGCTCTTATCTTTCCCTTTGTAATGTCGATATAACTAAGGAAAGAGTTAAGTGTTTTTCCCCAATTTTCTTCGGGCAAAAGCGGATACTCGCCCCACAGCGGGGCCTGGCGGTCAAAAATTATCCTGCTAAGGATATGTTATCACAAAAAAGGAGTGAATGCAATGGCTTCTATCACAAGTTTGATGAACAGCAGCAGTAGTAGCAGCCTTTACGGCAACCGCAATGTCATCAGCGGCCTGGCCAGCGGCATGGATACCGAGTCCATGATCGAAAACAGCGTGTCCGGCTACAAGTCTAAAATCAGTTCCCTACAGCAGAGGATGACCAAACTGCAGTGGAAGCAGGACGCCTACCGGGGGCTTATCAGCAAGATGAATAACATCTTGGACAAATATACCTCGTACATGAGCAGCACCAACCTGTTCAGCTCCTCTTTCTTCACCAAGGCGGTCAATACCAAGGCCCTGGGCGTCAATGCTGCCAAGGTGGCTGTCACCGGCAAAAGCAGCAGCGATGTTTCCCTGGACCGGGTGCTGCAAATCGCCAAAGGCGCCAGCTACGCTGTGGGCACCGCCGACCTGGTGAAAGAAGGCTCTGCCACCGAGGGCATCGACTGGAGCGAGGATGTAAGCACCAGCGCCGTGTCCGGCTCCATCAGTTTCAAATACGGCGGCGGGGCCAACGGTAAAGGCAGCACCTTTACCCTGCGCTTTGCCGAGGATGAAGTCTACGAGAGCGCCGAGGACCTGGCCAAAGCCATCAACAATAAGCTCAAGGAGAAAAACATCACCTCCGGCAGCGGCTCCAAGTCCGCGGATAACTATATCGAGGCCGAGGTCGTCGACAACCGGGTGGTGCTCAAGGACCTTAAGGGCAATAACTTCGAAGTCACCGGCGTCAGCGGCGGCATGGAAAAGCTGTTCTCCAAAACAACCGCCAGCGGCCAGGTGATCACCTCCGGGTACATCAAGCCGGGTGAGGACGGCAAGGCCAGCCCTGACCTGGTCAATCAAATGGGCCGGGGCGAGTACCTTTCCGGCAAGTCCCTCAGCGTAACCGTGGACGGTGTCACCAAGTCCATCAAACTGGACTTTGCCAAGGATGTAACAAGCACCAAGGATTTCCGGGAGAAACTGCAAGAGAGGATCGACGATACCTTCGGCAAGGGCAAGGTAACCGTAGGCACCCAGACTGTGGATGGAAAAGACGCGCTGACCTTTACGGCGGGCAACGCCAACTCCACCATCAAGGTGGCCGGCACCTCCGACCTGGTGAACGAAACGCTGGGCCTGGGCAAGGGCGGCTACAGCAACACCCTGCAAAGCAGTTGGAGCGTAGGCAAGGCCCTGGGCGGCAAGGTCAACTTTACCGCCAAGCAGAACGATAAGGGCGAGTACCTGGATAAAGACGGCAAAGTGGTAGACAGCGCCGACAAGGCTGTCAAGGTAGCCACCTTGACCATCAACGGCAAAGATATCGAAATTGCCGAGGACGATACCATCCAGAACATGATGGATAAGGTCAATGCCTCTGACGCGGGCGTAAATCTAAAGTATTCTTCCCTTACCGGCGAGTTCTCCTTCACCACCAAAGAAACCGGCGCCAACCAGGAGATCGATATTTCCGGCGACTTGGGCAAGGCGCTGTTCGGCGAAGTCGACAAGACCTCCGACAACTACAAGGCCGGCCAGGACGCCATGTTCACCGTAACCGTAAACGGCAAGCAGATGGAGATGACCCGCTCCACCAACCAGGTGGACTTGGACGGCTACAATGTCACCTTAAAGGGCGACTTCGGCTACAAGAAGGACGACCAGGGCAACCTGGTAACAGGCGCGGACGGCAAGCCGGTGATCGACAACACCGCCGAGGCCGTGACCTTTGAAACCACCACGGACACCGATAAGATCGTAGACGCTATCAAGGAGTTCGTGAAGGACTACAATGAACTGGTAACTACCCTGCGCAACTCTTACACCACCGAGCCCCTGCGGGATTCCAATAACAACGACTACCAGCCCCTTACCGAGGACGACCAGGGCAAAATGAGCGAAACCGCCATCAAGAACTACGAGGAGAAAGCCAAAACCGGCCTGCTCTATGGCGACCAGGACCTGTCGAACCTCTACAGCAAGTTGACCAGCAATATCCAGGGTGACAACGGCACCGGCGCCATGCTGCGCAGCATCGGCATCAACATCACCTACTCCAACCAGCTCAGCACCATCAACCTGGACGAGGAAGCCTTGCGCAACGCCTTGGAGAGCGACCCAGACAAGGTGAAGGACGCCTTCACCCAGACCACGTCCAACGGCGCCTCTGCCGACGGCCTGATGGCCAACATCAAGAACACCCTGGAGCAGTACGGCAACACCTCCATCGCCAACCCCGGCATTTTGGTCAACAAGGCCGGCACCACCCTGTCCTCCTACTCGCTGAACAACAACGAGCTCAACGACCAGATCAAGGAGTTGCAGGAGCAGATCGACCGTTGGCAGGATAAGATGAGCGACCGGGTGGACTACTACACCAACCAGTTTACCCGGCTGGAGATGCTGATCAACCAGATGAACTCCCAAAGCTCCATGCTGGCCGGCCTCACAGGCGGCTGATCGTGCCCCACACAGAAAACTAAAAAGAGGTAGCTATGGAAAACAATCCCATCCAGCATTATAAGGAACAGTCCGTGAACACCATGACCTCCGGCGAGCTGCTCCTGCTGCTGTATGACGAGTTGGTAAAAAACCTGCTGCGTTGCGGCTTGGCGCTGGATAAACAGGAGTATGAGGTGATGGAGGCGTCGGCGGACAAAAGCATGGATATCCTCCGTTATCTGGACGATACCCTGGATGACCAGTACCCCATCAGCCATCAACTGCATCGCCTGTATGAGTATTTTATCTATCAGCTTACCCGGGTGAAGATCGGCCGCAATAAAAAGGTGCTGGATGAGGTGCGCCCCCGCATCGCCGAACTGCGGGACGCCTTCCGCCAGGCAGACCGGAACGTGGCCGAAGAGGCCGATAAAAGGCCGGCCCCCGGTCCGAAAGGAGGGGCAACCTGATGGAAGGCCGTGTGTTGGATGAATTGCTGCTGCGCTCCAGGCAGCTATATGTAAAGCTGATGGAGTTTGAAGATCTGACCGTGCAACTGGCCGAGGCGGTAGAGCGCCGGGACGAGGTGTCGGTGCAAATGCTGCTGACCATGCGCAACGAACCGGCCCACCGGCTGCAAGAGATCAACCAGCAGATGCGCCAGCGCCTGTTGGAACTGTCCGAGGAGGACGCCATCCGCGCCAACGAGATCTTAAGGGGCGCGGCCCAGCAGGCGCCGGAGGAAACCGCCCTGTGCGCCCTGGTGGCCCAAAACCGGCGGCTGCTGCAACGTTGCCAGGAAACGGATAAGCGCGTCAGCCTGAGCGTTGGCGGGAAGAGGTCTTTCTACAATACATTCCGGTAGCCGGCTCCCAGCCGGCCCAGCCAGGATATGCAAAGCCGCCGCCGGCCCAACAGCCGGCGGCGTGTTTTATGTTTTTTTCCGCCCTAAACCCTTGTTGCAGGCCCCAAATAGTGTTATAATAGCAAAGGGCCGCCGCAAGGGAGGGCAACAGCAAAAAACAGGGGCATTTCCCAAAAGAAATGCCCCCATATAGCCGGTATCCGGCCCTTATCCCGCCTCCCCCGGCGGGGAGATAAACCACATCCGCACCCCTTCCCCTTCCCGGGTAGCCTCTTTCAAAATCAAGGCGGGGTCCCACAGGGCCAGGCTCCGTTCCCGGCTGGCCGGGTCCGCAATCAACAGCCGGCCGTCCGGGGCCATACCGTGGATGATGATAAAATGCCCCACATCGGTAAAATGTCCGGGCCCCATCAGGGCAACGGCAATCCCACCCCCGTCCAGTTGGCTTTTAAGGGCCTGCAAGTCGCATTGCTTGCGCAGGCTGCCCTGCAAGCCAAAGGCTTTGGCCGTGCCCTCCACAATGGTCAGGTAAGACCCGCTGCCCGCGCACCAGTAGTCGTGCTCATAGGCCCATACGGCCATCTGGGCCGGGTCCATGGCCTGGTCCGTCATGCTGGAAACCACCATGGCCATCACCGTGGGCCCGCAGCCGTAGGGGCCAATGGGGTCGCTGCCAAAGGGCTTATCTTTCCAGGCCGCGTCCCCCTGGTTGTAGTAGATGCAGGGCAGCCCGCCGGTCAGCACCGTGTGCCCGCCTATCTGCTGGAACTCCGTTACAGCCGGCGGGGCAGGCTCCTCCGGTTCCGGCAGATCCACCGGCTGGTAGGGGGCGGGGAAAAGCACCGGCCGGGGGGAAAGGTACCCGCCCAGTTGGGTGGCCACCCGGGCCGCCAGCGTGTCCCGCGCATACTGGAACCGCCACAGCGCCACTTGGTTTTGCACAGCCTCGGCCGCCGCTATAAAGGGCCGTACTACCGGCCCGGTAACACGGTAGAACAGTGCCGGCGAATAAAACCGGCAAAAGGCAAGCTCCATGCCGCCTATACACAGGGCTGCCAGTACCAGGGTAAGCAGTACCGGCCTGCCCATACGTTTACGGCGGGTCCCGCCGGTATTTGTCAGGGTATCAGTTGGGTATCGCAAGGGAACCTCCCACAGAATGTCATTACCGGCATTATACCAGAAAAACCGCCGCTTGTAAAGGGCGTGGTGGCAACAGGCGCCCCATCCAGCCCCACAACCCTGCCCATACATAAAGTATACCATATATATTATAGTAGAGGAGATGCCGCGGCCATGCCCGCTATCCGACTGGAAAATGTTTCAAAAATCTATAAAGGCTCCGGGAAGAGCCCCAAAAAAGAGGACATAAGACGGTTCGAAACCCTCTCCCACGTCAACCTGCTCATCGGGCAGGGAGAGTTCGTGTTCTTTGTAGGCAGCCGGGGGGCGGGCAGCAGCACGCTGCTCAACCTGATCTCCGGCCTCCTGCAGCCGGACGGCGGGGCGGTCTACCTGGACGGGGCAAACCTGGCAAAGCTTAGCCGCCGGCAGGAAAAGCAGTTGAAGTACGTCTTTGGCCGGGTCCCCCAGGAGTCCCAACTGGTGCGCAATGCCACGGTATTCCACAACCTGTGCCCCCCCGGCCGGTTCGGCAAAATGGGCGGTGCCATTACCGACGGGCCGCTGATCTCCAAAGCCCTGGCCCTGGTGGGCATGGCTGGCTGCGAAGAGCGCTACCCCGCGGAGTTCACCGCCAGCGAGTGCCGGCGTATCGAGCTGGCCAAGGCCATTGTCTACAGCCCGCCCATCCTGGTGCTGGACAAGATCACCGACGTGATGGACGACGACAGCATCTGGGACGTCATGCACCTGCTGGAGGAGATGAACCGCCGGGGCACCACGGTGCTCATGTCCACCCATGCCAAGCAGTTCGTCAATATCATGCGCCGCCGGGTGGTTACGCTGGTGGACGGTAAGATCGTAGGCGATGTTGCCAAGGGCCGGTTCGGCGATATCGTATAAGCCGAAGGGAATTATAACTGGAAATTTAATTTATAGTTTGACAACAGGCACATTTGGCGCTATAATAAATCAGTAGAGTTTTCCCAAACCGCACTGGGCTGCAAAGCCCCCTTGGCCGGGGCCTGGCCGGCCGGTGTGCGGGGTAGGGGGGACTCCTGGGAGAGCCAAGGGAAAATTAGGCCGCCGGGCCGGTTTCTATGATTGACAACCAGGGCCCAAAGGCTTATAATATGAGGGCAGGTTGACAGCCGCTTGAGTGGGAAAATGCGGAAAACGGCGGAAAAACCTCTATCCCGCCGCACCCGTGAATTTTAAGAAACGAACAGAGAAGGAGGAGCAGTCATGCTCAAGAACATGAAAATCAAGATGAGCCTTATCATGGGGTTCGCCGTCACCATTTTGGTCAGTGTCGCCATTGTGGTGGCCACGCTGGTGATCATGAACATCCAGTCATCCAGTTACCAAAGGATCATTGACACCAACGTCCGGGCCAGCACCCTGGTGCGTACCTGCCGGCTGAATGTCAACATGGCCGCCCGTAACCTGCGGGACATAGCCCTGGCCCCTGATTCCAGCAGTGTGCAGACCGCCTCCCAGACCATCAGCGAAAAGCTGTCCTCCCTGGAAAGCGACATCACCGAACTGCGTGCCATCCATGCATTGGCTGATGAAACTGCGCTGAATAATTACATATCCGCTGTGCAGACCTGGGGTTCCGTGGTGCCCGAGATCCTCTCCAACGCCACCAGCGGCAACCTGCAGGAAGCCATCCGCCAGTTGCAGGAGGAATGCACCCCTGCCCTGAACTTGGTAGACGAGGCTGCCAGCAAGCTGCAAACCGAAATCACCGCCGACCAGGACAACACCATCAAGCAGCAGGCCAACCTGGTCACCATCTCCATCGTGTCCATCATCGCGGTGCTGGTACTGGCCACCTTGCTGGTCATGCTCCTGGAGCTGAAGATCATCCGCAACATCACCATCCCCGTGGAGGAAGCCCGCACTGCCCTGATCGGCTACAGCGAGGGTAAGCTGGACATCCCCGTAACCTTTGAGAGCAAAAACGAACTGGGCGATATGTGCCAGGCCCTGCGAACCAGCCAGCGGGTGCTGGGCAACGTGATTGCCGACGTAAACCGTCTCCTAAAAGCCATGGCCGACGGCGACTTTGATGTGCGTACCAATGCGGAAGAGGACTATGTAGGTGCCCTGCAGGCGGTGCTGGCCTCCATCCGCGGCATCAACCGCAGCCTCAGCATCACCCTCAGCCAGATCCAGTCCTCCTCCGACCAGGTATCCTCCGGTGCGGACCAGGTTTCCAACTCCGCCCAGACCCTGGCCCAGGGCGCTACCCAGCAGGCCAGCGCGGTCGAGGAGTTGTCCGCTACCATTACCGAGATCGCCCAGGGCGCCGAGGAAGGCGTGAGCCTGGCCCGGGATTCCAGCCAGTTGTCTAACGATGCCAGCGCCCAGATCACCGTGTGCAGCGACCTGATGCAGAGCACCGTAGGCGCCATGAACGACATTAAGGCCGCCGCCGAAGAGGTGGGCACCATTATCGATACCATTTCCAACATCGCGTTCCAGACCAATATCCTGGCCCTGAACGCCGCCGTAGAGGCCGCCCGGGCGGGCGTAGCCGGCAAGGGCTTTGCCGTTGTGGCCGATGAGGTCCGTGTGCTGGCCTCCAAGTCCGACGAAGCCAGCCGCGCCACCAAAGAGCGCATCGAGCACGCCATCGCCGCTGTACAGAAGGGCAGCGCCTATGTGGCCGATGTGTCCGAGGCCCTGGATAAGACCGTGGGCATGGTCAACGGCGCCGTAGCCAAGATGGGCGACGTGGCCGACACCACCGAGCACCAGGCCGAGTCCATCGAGCAGATCCGCGAGGGCATCAGCCAGATCTCCGCCGTGGTGCAGAGCAACTCCGCCACCAGCGAGGAGAGCGCGGCCGCCAGCGAGCAGTTGTCCTCTCAGGCCCAGATCATGGACCAGTTGATGAGCCGTTTCAAACTGCGGGACTACGAGGGCTCTTCCGCCAGCATTTCCGCACCTGCCCGTAGCAACGACAGTTCCGTCGATTCCTTCAGCGGCGGCGCAGGCTACGACAAATACTGAGAGCCTGCCAGCGCTAGGAGCCGCGGTGCTTAAATAACAGAATGATAGCGGGCGGCCTGTGCGTGTTAGGCCGCCCGTTTTCGGTTCCCGGCCCAGCCAACGCCCCCAGCGGCTAAAAAGCCCGGCGTATGGGAAGGATAGCCAAAAGCCCCACAGGAAAAAGATGATTAAGAGGTGATCACATTGCCGGAGGTCTTAAAAGAGCAGGACGCAGGCACAGTATTCGCCCTGGACATCGGCACGCGCAGCATCATCGGGATGCTGGGCCGGGTAGAAAAAGGCCGGTTCCATGTGCAGGCAATCGAGGAGCAGGAGCACGGCCGCCGGGCCATGCTGGACGGGCAGATCGTGGAGATCGAGCAGGTGACGCAGGCAGCCCGAGAGGTGACCAACCGCCTGCAAGAGAGGGCCGGCATCCGGCTCAGCCGGGTGTGCGTGGCCGCGGCGGGCCGGGCGCTCAAGTCCCAAAGCGCGGGTTTCACCCTGCAATTTGACGAACTGCGCCAGGCCAGCGAAGAGCTTATCGGCCAGTTGGAGGCCGGCGCGGTTTCCGAGGCGGAAAAAAAGCTGGCCGGCGAGAGCAACGGCCAGGGCCGTTTCTACATGGTGGGCTACACCGCCCGGCAGTATATCGTAGACGGCTACCCCATGACCAACCTCCTGGACCACCGGGGCCAGGTGTTCGAGGTAGACGTGGTGGCCACCTTCCTGCCCAGCGGGGTGGTAGAAAGCCTCTACGCGGTCACGGGCCGGCTGGGGCTGGAGGTGTCCAGCCTGACGCTGGAGCCCATCGCCGCCCTCAACGCCGCCATCCCCCCGGACATCCGGCTGCTGAACCTGGTGCTGGTGGATATCGGCGCGGGCACCTCAGACATTGCCGTCTGCCGGGAGGGCAGCGTGGTGGGCTACACCATGGCCACCGTGGCCGGGGATGAGATCACCGAGCTGCTCATGCGCAGCCTGCTGGTCGATTTCCAAACCGGCGAGCGCCTGAAAATGGGCCTGGGCTCCGTAGAGCCCCTGCAATACCCGGACATCCTGGGCATCAAGCATGAAATATCCAGCGAGAACCTGTACGATATCCTGCTCCCCGCAGCCCAAAAGCTGGCCAAAGAGATCGCCGCCGAAATCCTCGCCCTCAACGGCAGCCAGCCATCCGCGGTGTTCCTGGCCGGGGGCGGCAGCAAGCTGCAGGGCCTGCCTCAACTGGTGGCGGCCGAGCTGGAGATGAGCGAGGCCCGGGTGGCCCTGGCAGGCAACCATTTTGGCACCAGCGCCTGGGCCGAGGACTGGGAGTTAAACGACCCGGCCTACGCAACCCCCCTGGGCATCGGGGCCTCCGCGGCCTTGGGGATGATCAACGACAGCTACATGGTCACCCTCAACGGTATGCCCGCCAAGCTGTTCCGCAACGGCAGCCTAAGCCTGCGGGATGTGCTCCTGATGAACGGCTACCGCTACGGCGACATGATGGGCCGTACTGGGGCCAACCTGTCCTACACCCTTAACGGCCAGCGGGAATTCCTCCGGGGTATGCCTGGGGCCGAGGCCAAAATGGCCATTAACGGCCAACCGGCCGAGTTCAGCACCCTGGTGCAGGCCGGCGACCGCATTGACTTCACCCCGGCCCGGGCTGGGCAGGCGGCGGCCCTCACCCTGGCCCAGCGTCTGGGTGATTCCTTCCCCGGCCTGGTAACGGTCAACGGCCAGGCGGCAGAGTTTGGCTACGCTATCTCCCAGGGTGACGCCATCGAGGCCACCGGCGGGGAGATCCCGCCCCGGCCCATCCGCCCCATGCCCCCGCTGCCGGCCCCCACCCGGCCCAAGCCCCCGGCGCAGCCCAAACCCGCGCCCGCCCCGGCCCAGCCAAGCCCCGCGCCCAAACCCGCGCCCGCCCCGGCCCAGCCAAGCCCCGCGCCTAAACCCGCGCCCGCCCCGGCCGAGCCGACCCCCGCGCCCAAACCCGCGCCCGCCCCGGCCGAGCCGACCCCCGCGCCCAAACCCGCGCCCGTCCCGGCCGGGCCAACTCCCACGCCCAAACCCACCCCCACCCCGGTGGAGCCAAGCCCCGCGCCTAAACCCGCGCCCGTCCCGGCCGGGCCAACTCCCACGCCCAAACCTACCCCTGCCCCGGCCCAGCCGACCCCCGCGCCCAAACCCGCGCCCGCCCCGTCCCAGCCCAAAGCGGCCCCGGAGCAGCTCTCCTTCACCCCTGGTTTTCTGGTGATGCTCAACGGCAGGCCCACCCGCCTGGAGCCCAAGCCGGAGGGCGGCGACTACTACCTGATGGACCTGCTGGAGCGCTCCGGCCTGGACTTCGGCAACCTGGCAAAGCCCGTGGACCTGCTGGTCAATGGGGTGGCCGGGCAGTTCAGCCAGGTGCTGCGCCCCAACGACCAGATTACCATACAGTACCGGGAATAGGGGCTGGGGGGCCGGTAAACGGTGCTTAACCAAACTCTCAGGAAAAATGTCAGAAAGAGGCGATACCCATGCAAATCCATAGATTAGCCGGCCTGGCCGCGGCCCTGCTGCTGGCGCTGGCCCTCTCCGCCTGTGGCGGGGGCGATCCGGGCTCCAGTTCCTCTTCCGGGGGAGGCCTGGCCCAGGGCTCCGACCCGGTGGTCAACGGCTCCCAGGCCGGTTCCTCCTCTGGCCTGGAAACCCAGGAGGAGCCGTTGCATATGATGACCATAGACGAAACCCTCACCTTTTTCGGCTCGCTCAACCCCGCCAATCTGGGCCTGGAGGGCGAAAGCATGGCCGAGTACAGTTTCTACCCCACCGAAAAGGCCATCCCGGTAGACGGCCTGCCCTGCATGAAAGTCACCGTCTACAAAAAGACCGAGGCCGGCACCAATTCCCCTGAGCTGACCTTCCTGGTGGCACGGGACGGCACGGCCGTCTACCGCCTGCAAGACGGCCAGGCTGAAAAACTGGACGTCTGAAAGATTATTTAATCCATCCCGCCCGGCCGACAAAAACGTGAAAATATTTCACGTTGCCGCCCCATAAACTGTGGGTGAGGCCCTGTCCCCCGCCCGGAAAAAGGGGGGCGTAAAAGCCTGGGGCCTTTTTCCTCTCCAGAAAATTATATACAGGTCTTGACGGAAAACGGGAAAACGTGCTATACTAGAGCGGATATAACGGAACATGGGGTTGTATCCGAAAAAAACCGATGATAAGGGGGAATACCCGTGGATGGGATCACCAGCAACAGCCTGCGGATGATGGAACGCTCGATGGACTTCCTGTGGACCAAGCAGACCGCGCTGTTAGACAATATCGCCAATGTGGAAACACCCAATTATAAAACCAAGCTGGTAACCTTTGAAGAGAATTTCCAGGCCCAGTTAGAGGCAGCGGAGCATGGCCCCAATAAGCTGACCAAACGGACGATGCGCGACGCCATCGAGGGCGCCGATTGGCAGGTAGTGGAAACCGGCGAGATCACCCGCCGGGATGACAACGGCGTAAACCTTACCGAGCAGATGACGGAACTGGTGCGCAACTCCTACCAACTGCAATACGTGTACCAAAGCATCAACAGCGATTTTTCCGCGCTGCGTACCGCCATCGGCGGCTAAGGGCCGGCCCCCGGCGCCAACCGGGCGGCCCGTTTACATCGAAACGGGACCGGGGCCCTGCCCCGGCGGAAAGGAAACACAATATCATGGCATTTCTTGGCAATATCAACATCGTGGGCTCCGGGCTCACGGCCCAGCAGTTGCGGCTGGATATCATATCCGAAAACATCACCAACCTGAACACCACCCGCACCGAAAACGGCGAGGGCCCCTACCGCCGCAAAATGGTGGTTTTTGAGGCGGAAAGCGGCCGCGACGGGTTCCGTATGGCAATGGCCCAGGCCCTCAACAACTCCAACCGGGGCACCGAGCGTTCCGCCGGCGTGCGCGTGGCGGAGATCATCGAGGACGAAAGCCCCTTCCCCATCAGCTATGACCCCACCCATCCCGACGCCAACGAGGAGGGGTACTTGGAGTTGCCCAATATTACTTTGGTCAAAGAGATCACAGACGCCATGGCCGCCAGCCAGGCATATTCGGCCAATGTAACGGCCTTCAACACGCTCAAAGGCGTCATCGCCCGGGGCCTGGACTTAGGCAGCCGGTAACCCGCCCTTGGGGCTAGCCCCCTTTGGGCTTTATGGCCGTTTACTTATATTTATTATAATACGTCAATGAATTGCTTGTGCATAAAACCCAGGCAACTACTATATATAGTGTACCCGCCCTGGGCGGGTATGCCGCAAGAAAGGAAGTCTTTCTACTATGATCCAGTCTATCACCCCCCTTACCTCCCTGTTCGCCACGGAGGAAGCCGCCCGGCCACAGGGCGTTTCCGCCGCCGGGGAAGGGTTCGTCAATATCTTCCAAAGCGCCATAGACGCCGTAAAGGAAACCGACGCCGAAAAGACCCAGATGCAGTACCTGATGGCCACAGGCCAACTGGATAACCCGGTCGCCCTCAACATGGCCAGCACCAAATACGAACTTTCCGTAAGCCTGTTGGCGCAGTTGCGCAACCGGGCTTTAGACGCTTATAACGAGCTCATGCGCATCAGCCTGTAAGGCGGGCGAAATAAAATTACCGCGGCAGGTCTGAGGAGGTCGGGCAAGTGGAAGAGAAAGCAAAAGACTTATGGGGCAAGGCCAGGGGCGCCGTCGGCGGCCTTAGCAAAACCGTCAAGGCCATTATCGTAGGGGGCATCGTGGTGGCCCTGGTGGTGGTGGCCATCGTCCTGGCCAACGGCTCCAAAACAGAATACGAGGCCCTGTTTACCGAGCTGAACAGTTCGGATATGCAGGCCATCACCAAATACCTGAGCGACCAGGGCATAACGGACTACCGGATCCACGAAGACACCATCATGGTGCCCGTCGGCCAGGAGGCCCAGCTTAAGGCCCAGTTGATCAGCGCCGGCTACCCCCAGTCCAGCCCGGACTATGGGCTGTATATGACCAGTATCAGTTCCCTTTCTACCGAGTCGGACCGTTCCCAGATCGCCCTGTACGAGTTGATGGACCGCATGGCGGCCACCATCCGCTGCTTTAACGGCGTGTCGGATGCCGTGGT
Organism: Acutalibacter caecimuris; assembly: GCF_034335085.1. Classification (NCBI taxonomy): domain Bacteria; kingdom Bacillati; phylum Bacillota; class Clostridia; order Eubacteriales; family Acutalibacteraceae; genus Acutalibacter; species Acutalibacter caecimuris. The sequence continues at coordinate 44,293 of NZ_JAWXXJ010000009.1, forward strand.
GAACATCGCCCCCGGCGAGGACAGGCGCTACGTCCTCAGCCAGGACAACACCATCGAGGCCTCCGCCTCCGTGGTCGTCACCATGAAGGACGGCGAGAAGATGAACGCCAAGCTGGCCGAGTCCATCAAGTCTGTGGTCAGCCACTCGGTCAGCGGCCTGATCATTGACCAGGTGGATATCCGGGACAGCGAAGGCAATACATACGACGAATCCGCAGACAGCCTGGGCGACCTGAAAAGCGTGGCCGAAACCAAGCTGGAACTGGAGGCCAAGTGGAATAAAAAGCTGCGCCAGCAGGTCCTGGACGTGCTCTTGCCCATGTACGGCGAGGGCAATGTGTCCGTATCGGTGAACACCACCGTCAATATGGACACCTCCCGTACCGAGTCCACCACCTATTCCCAGCCCGATTGGGCCGGCGCCAACACCGACGGCGAGGGCATCCTCCGCAAGAAGATCTTCGAGGGCCGCATCATCGCCGGCGAGGACGGCATCGGCGGCGTGGTGGGCACAGACCCCAACGCGGACCTGAACACCTATGTGGAGCGCTACCAGCCCGACGGTGAGGAAGGCGGCCTGGAATACAGCGGCGAAGAAGAGTTCGACAACAACAAGACCATTGTCCAAAGTGAAAATATCGGCGGCTACCTGGACGATGTGACCGTAGCGGTCAGCATCAATAGCCGGGTGCCCAATACCGCCAACCAGGATGCCCTGATCAACCATGTAGGCAAGGCCGTGGGCCTAAGCGACGCCGAGCAGGCAGACCGCATCTCCATCATCAGCCACGAGTTCTACCGCCCCGAAGAAGAGGGCGAGCCGGTGGATGTGCGCCCCGTGCCCAACCTGTTGGGCGATATCCCCCTGTGGGTCTACTTGGCGCTGCTGGCAGGTATGTTCCTGTTCATGGTGCTGTTCACGGTGTTCGTACTGCTTACCCGCCGCCGCAGCCGCAGACGCCTGCCCCAGTTGGAGCAGATGGCCCCTGCCGGCCCCGACGACAATCTGGCTGTGGACCTGACCCAGGAGGAACAGGAACCCACCGGCGCGGATATTATGGATGTGCATACCGAAAAGAGCATGGAGCTGCGCCGCAGTGTGCGGGAGCTGGCTGAGGCCAACCCGGAGATCGCGGCCCAGGCCATCAAGGCTCTGCTGAGGGGAGATGAAGAGTCGAATGGCTGAGAAAGCGGCTAAGGCTGAAAAGAAAAAAGCGAAAAAAGGCGAGCCCGCGGCGGTAGAGGAAACCTCCCCCGCCGAAGAGGCGGTGGAAGCCTCCGAACTGGCCCTCAAGGCCCAGCTTTTGTCCTCCATGAGCGGCGCCCAGAAAGCCGCGGCGGTCATCATCTCCCTGGGTGTGGACAAAGCCTCCCAGCTCTACCAGTTTATGGAACCGGAAGACGTGGAGATGATCACCCTGGAGGTCGCCAAGCTGGGGTATCTGGACGCCGACGTAACCGAGGCGGTGCTCAACGAGTACTACCAGATGTGCATGACCAACAAGGCCGTCACCGAGGGCGGCCTGGAGTACGCCCGCACAGTGCTGGAAAAGGCGTTCGGCGCGCAAACCGCCTCCTCTTTGCTGGATAAAGTCACCAAGTCCCTGAAGAACCGGGAGTTCGCCTTTATGAACAAGGCCGGCGAAAAGGACCTGTTCACAGCCCTGCAAAACGAGCGCCCCCAGACCATCGCTTTGGTGCTCTCCTATGTAGACCCAGACAAGGCGGCCGCCGTGGTGGCCCAGTTGGAGCCGGACACCCAGATCAAGGTAGTGGAGCGTATCGCCACCATGGACAGCGCCTCCCCCGCCGCGGTGAAGATCATCGAAACCGAGATGTCCAACAAGTTCGCCAACATCTTCAGCGCCAGCAACATCCAGGTGGGCGGCATCGACTTCGTAGCCGACGTGATGAACAACGTGGACCGGGTCAGCGAGAAGAGCATCTTCGACGGCCTCACCATGCACGACGCAGTGCTGGCCGACGAGATCCGCAAGCGTATGTTCGTGTTCGAGGACATCCTCACCATGGACGACCGTTCCGTGCAGCGCTTTGTCCGGGACTGCGACACCCACGACCTGGTGCTGGCCCTCAAGCCCGCCAGCGCGGAGCTTGCCAACAAGCTGTACAAAAATATGTCCACCCGTATGGCCGAGTCCATCCGGGACGACCTGGAGATCACCACCAATGTGCGCATGAAGGACGTGGACGAGGCCCAGCAGCGCATTGTGGCCCTCATCCGGGATCTGGAAGCCAAAAACGAGATCATCATCCTCAAGGGCGGCAAAGACGATATTATCGCCTAACCCAAAATCCAACGATTTACTGTTGAGCCCGCCCGCCTTTTATGTTATAATATCCACAGGCTATTTCCGTATAGCCAAAACTTGCGGGGCAAGTTTGCAACACCCTGCCCATAAGCCTATAGAGATAAGGAGGTCCTCCCTATGCCGGGTATTTTCAAGCGCTTTCGTCCCATAGCGGCTGATAAATATGTGTTCCCGGACGCGGAGGACCTTACCGTTTCCACCGCCCAGCCGGAAACGCCGGTGCTGCCCCAATGGGATGGGGAAGAAGCCGGGGAGGAAGCCCCCCCGCCCGCCCCCGTCCCCGAAACGCCCCCCAAAGAGCCCACGGCCGTCGACTTCGCCCAGATCCAGGCCGAGGCCATTTTGGTCGATGCCGAAAAAGAGGCCCAGGCCCTGCGGGAAAAGGCCATGGCCAGCCTGCAAGCCGAGCTGGACCAGTTGCGCCAGGTGGCACGGGAAGACGGCTACGACATGGGCTTTGCCCAGGGCCTGGCCGAGGGCCGCAACCGGGCCCGGCAGGAGTTGGAGGAAAAAGCCGCCGCCCAGGAAGAGGAGGTGCGCGCCTTCCTGCAAGAGGCCGTCCGCCAGCGGGACCGGCTTTTGGAGGACAGTAAGCAAGACCTAAAGGAACTGGCCCTGGCCATTGCCGAAAAGGTGATCCGTGTCAGCCTGAAAAGCAGCGGCGATATCCTCATCCGCATGATCGAATCCGCCACGGCCAAGCGCCGCCGGTGCGAGTGGGTGCAGGTCTACATAGCCGGCTGCGACGCCCGTGCCTCGGCCAATACCATCCCGGAACTCACCGCGGCCCTGTCCCGCCTTTCGGACCGGGTGCGGGTCATCCCCATGGCCGGCGACGAACCGGGCACCTGTATCATCGAGATGCCCGACGAGATCATTGACGCCAGCGTGTCCACCCAGTTGGACGCCTTGCGGGGCGTCGTATCCAATGCCGACCCGGACCGGGGCGGCTGGCTGAACTGACAGGCGGTGCCTATGTTTGAAGATACCATCCGGCAGGTGCGGCAGGCGGAAACCATCGGCCACACCGGCAAAATAGAAAACATCGTAGGTATGTCCATCGAGGCCAGCGGCGGCCGCGCCGCGGTGGGCGATATATGCCGTATATATAGTGGTGAGTCCGGCGGGCAAATCCCAGCCGAAGTGGTCGGTTTCAAAAACGACCGGATGTTGCTCATGCCCTACGCCGAGATGGCCGGCATTTCCTCCGGCAATTTCGTGCGCAACACCGGCCACCAGTTGCAACTGAAAGTAGGCCCCTTCCTCAAAGGCCGCATCATCAACGCGCTGGGCCAGCCCATTGACGACAAAGGCCCCTTCGAGGGCGGCGACACCTACTTTTTGGGCAGCAGTTACATCAACCCCCTCACCCGCCCGCCCATCCGGGAGCGCATGGAGTTCGGGGTCAAAGCCATCGACGGCCTGCTTACCATTGGCAAAGGCCAACGTATGGGCATCTTCGCCGGTTCCGGCGTAGGCAAAAGCACCCTCATGGGCATGATCGCCAAGTACGTCAAGGCGGATATCAACGTCATTGCCCTGGTGGGGGAGCGCGGCCGCGAGGTGCTGGAGTTCGTGGAAAAAGACCTGGGCCCGGAGGGCATGGCCCGCTCCGTCCTGGTGGTGGCCACCTCCGACCAGCCCGCCATGCTGCGGAAGAAGTGCCCCACCGTGGCCACCGGCATAGCCGAGTATTTCCGGGACCAGGGCCTGGACGTGCTGCTGATGATGGACTCTCTCACCCGTTTCGCCATGGCCCAGCGAGAAGTGGGCCTGGCCATTGGCGAGCCGCCGGTGTCACGGGGCTACACCCCCTCCATCTACGCCGAGCTGCCCAAGCTGCTGGAGCGCAGCGGCAACTTCAAAAAAGGCTCCATCACCGGCATCTACACCGTGCTGGTAGAGGGCGACGATACCAACGAGCCCATTGCCGACACCGTGCGGGGCATCCTGGACGGCCACATCGTCCTCTCCCGCAGCCTGGCCGCGGCCAACCATTACCCGGCCATTGACGTGGGGGCCAGTATCTCCCGTCTGATGGTGGAACTGGTGGACGACAGCCACCGCCAGATGGCGGCGCGCCTGCGGGACATTATGAGCGTCTACAACCAAAACGCCGACCTGGTGTCCATCGGCGCCTACAAGGCAGGCACCAACCCCAAGCTGGACTTCGCCCTGACCAAGATCGACAAGATCAACGACTTCCTCAAGCAGGACACGCGGGAGGCTTTCAGCTACGAACAGTGCCTGGAGAAGATGGGCCAGATCCTGTCCGGCCGCTAGGCCGGGCGGCTTGTACACAACCGGGTCGGCCTACATAGTATAAATTATAGATAGGCAACCACGGGCAAGTTTCCGTGGCCCGCCGGTATACCATACCCACCATACTAAAAAGAAAGGGGGCGGTTCCCATGAAGAAGTTCAAGTTCCAGTTGGATACGGTGCTGCGGTACAAAAACCAGGTGCTGGATATCCGGCTGGCAGAGCACGGCTCGGCGCTGGCGGCAGTCCGCCGGCAGGAAACCGTGCTGGAGCAGGCGGTCCAGAATCGGGTCAACTGCGAGGAAGAGTACCGCCAAAAAAAAGCCGAGGGCATCACCATTGCCGATTCCATGAAGTATGAAACCGGCATTGAGGTGCTGGAAGGCGCTGTCCGCCGGGAGGCCAGCCTCCTGAAAGAAATGCAAAAAGACGAAGAGCAAAAGCGCGCCCGCCTGGTAGAGGCCAGGCAGGAAACCCAGTCCTTGGAGAAGTTGAAGGACATCAAGCGGGGCGAGTATGACTTTGCCCTGGCCAAGGCCGAGGAGAAGGAAATCGATGACCTAGTCATGGCCCGCCGCTCGGCGGCAGCCCGTGAAGGGGAATTGTAATGGCAATTTTGTAAAGCAACCGGCTTTACACAAAGCGGCTTTTTGGGCGAGGGTAGGGCTTTCCTGCCCAAAAAGCCCGTTTATACCCCCCAAATACCCCCAGCTATCCCGGTAATACCTGCCCGATAACCCCTCAATACCTACCGGATACCTGCCCGGTACCTGCCCATGAACAGGGCCAAAAACGGAGAAAACAGGGCCTACAGGCACCCCCTGTGGGCGGAATATAGATAGCATATCATGGAAAGGAGGTGAAAGGAAATGAACATCAACCTATTGGCACAGGGCCTTGTTGCGGACATCATGCAGGCCACCCAGACCCTTCTTCCGGGCGAACCCGGCCAGGAGGGCGCGGACTTTGAGGAGATGCTCCTCAAGCAGAGCCAGGCCGCAAAACCCCAGCAAACAAGCCGCCCGAAGGACAAAACCCCGGCCAAGGAGGAGCCCGGAAAGCCCCAAAACACCGGCACCAAAGACCAGGAGATCGTCGAGGAAGGCCAGGAAGTGGCCGCGGCCCTCGTGACCTCCCAGCCTGTGGTGCCTATTGAGCTTGTGGCCGCTGTAGAGCCCGTTCTCGTGGGCGAACTGGAGGCCCCCACTCTGGAGCAGCCCGTGGCCCCTACCGCCGCTTGGCCAGCCGGCGCCCCTACTGAGGAGGTGCCCATGGCCCAGCCCCAGGCGGCAGAAACCGCCGTACAGCCCCAGGCCCAGCCGGCCGCCCAGTCCTTCCAGGCGCAGCCCCAGGCCCAGCCGGAGGAAGGCCAGGCCGAAACCGTGGCCTTGCCCGAAAGCAGCCCGGAAGTGGCGGTACAGCCCGAAAACCGGACGGAAACCGCCCCTGTAAGCCGCCATCAGGCCAATCTTTCTGAGGAGGAACAGCCCGAAGAGGTGCAGGTTACAGACACCTGGACCCAGGAGCAGCAGGTTTTCCAGCGGGAAACCGCCGCCCCTATCAAGGTTGCCGACAACTATGAGGAGGCTGAACCCACCGACCTCAGGCTGCTGGATCAGGTGCAAAACCAGATCAGCCGGGCCGTGCAGGAAGGCCAGTCCCTGGTGCGCCTGCAACTAAGCCCCGCCAGCCTGGGCCAGGTCATGGTGGAGATCACCCGCAGCGCCGACGGCACATTAAGCATCATGATGAGCGCCGCTACGGAAAAGACCGCGACCCTTTTGCAGCGGCATGGGGGTATACTCCAGCAGTTCCTGGCAGATAACCTCCAGGGCCCTGTGCAAGTGACCGTGCAGCAGCCCGAACAGCCGGAGAACGCCAACCAGTTCCTGAACCCCGATGGGCAGAACCGGCAGCACCAGAACCAGCAGCACCAGGAGAAAAAGCAGAAAGGCACCACCGAAGACTTCCTCCAGCAGCTCCGTTTGGGGCTGGTCGGGCTGGAAGAAACCTGACGGACGGCGGGGCGCCGGGCACCGGTGCGCCCGCTGGCCCGTACAGGTAGCCGAGGCAGGCTTTGCCCCGGCAAATGCAGAACAGAAAGGCGGTAGAAATATGGCAACAGCCGGTATGAGCGACCTGGGGAACCGGGTCGGCGTAACGCAGAACGTAAATAAGCTAGCCCAGAACAGTACCAGCAAAAAGGCCGGCAAAGAGTTGGACATGAACGACTTTTTGACCCTGATGGTGGCCATGTTCCAGAACCAGGATATAGACAACGCAGCCTCGACCAGTGACATGATGAACCAAATGGTTCAGATGTCCGTGGTGCAGGCAATTACCAACATCAGCACGCTGATTGACGACTCTACGGTGCTGACTTACGCGGCCTCCCTGGTGGGCAAGGAAGTAACAGTGGGCCAGTATGTAAACAAAGAACTGAAGGAAATTGTGGGCACCGTGACCGGTACGGGTACCCTCAACGGTATGCAGGTCATCTTTATTGGCGACAAGAGTTATTACCTGAACGACGTGATGGCGGTGGGCCGCCTGCCGGATAAGGGCACAGACCTGAACCCCGACGGCAGCGAAAAACCCACCGATCCGGTAGACCCGGACAAACCCACGGACCCGGATAAGCCGACAGACCCGGCAGACCCGGATAAGCCCACTGACCCTGAGAAACCGGAGCAGCCGGCATAAAGAACGGAGGTTGAGAGGGTATGATGGACCGCGTGCAGGGGGCGGGCAGGGCCCTTCCCCAGCAGCAGGAAACACAGGCCCGCAGTGCCCCGCCCAAAGCCAGCTTTGGCGATATACTAAGCCAGGTACGGGAGGAACGCGGCCAGCAAGGGCAGTCCCAGGGCATCAATTTTTCCAAGCACGCCATAAGCCGGGCAGAGGAGCGGGGTATTGAGCTGACCCCGGCGCTAATGCAGCAACTGGCAGGCTCGGTAGAAAAGGCCCAGGAAAAGGGTGCCAAAAACATTTTGGCGTTTAACGCCACCCAGGCTTTCATCATCAATGTGCCTTATGGCAGGGTTATCACCACCATGAGCCAGGACGAGATGAAGGAAAATATCTTTACGAATATCGACGGCGCGGTATTGCTTTAGCCGGACCTTTTTAGGAGGTTAAGGGGGCAGGCCTGCCTGACCTGCCCCGACCGCGTCAGGAAAAGGAGAAAACAGAATGACAGGTGCAATGTATGCGGCTGTAGCCGGCCTTAGGGCCCATATGAGCGCGCTGAACGTGATTGGCCAAAACATCTCCAACGTGAACACCAACGCCTACAAGGCCACCCGTTACACGTTTTTGGAGGCGCTTTACACCACGGTTCGCGGCGGTAGTAACGGCTCTAACCTGGTGGGCGGTAAAAACCCCGCCCAGAACGGCTACGGCTCTTCTATTGGTACGATTGACCTTGATATGAGCACGAAGAACTACACCCCCACCGGCCAGGCCCTGGACGTAATGATCGACGGCGACGGGTTCCTGATCGTAGGGGATAAGACTTCCACCTTTATGAACGGTGCCGATGATTTGAAGGGCATGAACCTGACCCGCCTGGGCAACCTGAGCTTTGACCCTAACGGCTATCTGGTAGACGGCCAGGGCCAGGTGGTTTATGGCTATCTTTCTGTGCTCAGCCCGCTGTATGAGGCGGCGGTAAAGCAGGGTAATGCGCTTGGCAACGTAGGGGCACCGGACCCGGATAATCCCCCCAACAAGGGCGTAGCCGGCCTGCCCACACTGGCAGATGTAATTAAAGAGGGTGCTGCCGACGCAACAAAGGGACCGAAGGACCTGAACTTCTACATCGACGATAAGGGGCAGGTTGTGCAGGCCAGGGAGGTAAAGGCGGCGGACGGTACGAATCCTGCTGAGTTTGAGTACTTTGTAGTTGAGCAGTACACCTCCGCCCCGGTGCTTACCGCTATCCGCTCCCCTAAAGCGGACGCGGACGGCAAGGCGGTATATCCCTCCTGGGATAAGGACCCCACCAGCGAAACCTATGGCCAGATTCTGGACGGTGAAGGCACCAGCCGTATCGTGCGGGAGAGCGTGAGCATTGACGAGAACACCGGGCGCATCACCTGCACCACCAATACCGGCGAGGCAGTGGTCATCGGCACAATCGCCATTGCCAAGGTGGAGAACCCCAACGGCGTTACCCACGTGGACGGCCACTACTACCAGGCCCTGGAAGGCGCCGGCGAGGTGCGCGCCACTTCCGTAGGCCACTCGGTGAAGAACAGCAACCATGAGGATAGCCCCTTCAACGCCAAGTTTATCCCCACCGTGGACGATACCACTGGTGCAATCACAGCGCCGGCTGACACCACACAGGCCACCATGGGCCCCGGCGAGTTCAGCGTGCAGCCCAGCGGCGGCACCAAACTCCTTGGCGGCGGCCTGGAGAGCAGCGGTACGGACCTGGCCAACGAGATCAGCAACATGATCATGATCCAGCGTGGCTACCAGGCCAATACCCGTATCGTTACCGTAACGGACACCATGCTGGAAGAGCTGGTGAACATGAAACGCTAAACCTTAGCGGCATAGCGGCGCCGGAAAAAGGCGCAAGCAACCCCAATCGACCAGCCGCCCCCGGCAAAGCCCTTTAAGCCGCGGAGGCCGGCAAAGAAATACACAGCCCGACAAATGGGCAGAAACCCGCGCCGGGGCAGGCCGTGTGCCTGTCCCTGGGGGCGGGGGATTTTACGGAGGGAGAAAGAGCGTTATGATCATGCTGACAAAAACGAGCGGCGAGAAATTCCTGGTCAACCACCTGCAGATCGAGTGCATCGAACTGATCCCCGAAACAAAGATTGTCATGATGAACCGGGATTTTTATCTGGTACTGGAGTCTGTGCAGGAGATCGTGACCCGCATCGCCGATTACAACGCAAAGGTGCAGGACATCCACAGGCAGGTCACGGTAAACGAGGACGCCCCGTCCCGTGGTTCCACACAGCGGTCCGGGTTCAGGCGATAAGCGCGGCCGCCGGAAATACTAAAATGAAGGTGAATGACCTATGAATATCGGATACTTAATCGGCCTAGTCGTGGCTATCGGCGTTATGGTGCTGGGCATGGCCAACGGTTTCCCCCCCTACGAATTTGAGAAGATAATGAACTTCGGCGACGGCCCCAGCGTTATGATCGTGATTGGCTGTACGGTCTTCATCCTGATGGCCAGTTTCCCGCTGAAAACCTTCCTCAGCATCCCCAAGCACTTTGGCGTGATGATGAAAAACCCCAAGCAGAAGCCGGAGAATATCATCAACGCGCTGGTAGACCTGGCACAGATCGCCCGTAAGGACGGCCTGCTGGCCCTGGAAGAAAAGGCCAACGAGCAGGATGACCCCTTCTTTAAGCAGGCCATTATGCTGATTGTGGACGCCAACGACCCGGACCGGGTGCGGGCAACCCTAGAAAACGATATCGACTGTATGTCAGACCGGCACAACGCGGCGGCGGCTATGTACGATAAGGCGTCTGCCATTGCCCCGGCTTTCGGCATGGTGGGCACGCTGATCGGCCTGATCAATATGTTGAAGAACATGGATCCCACCAGTGGTTCTTCCAATATCGGCGCGGACATGAGCGTGGCCCTGATTACCACCCTGTACGGCTGTATTTTGGCCCACATGGTGTTTGGCCCCATTGCCAATAACCTGCGTATCCGGGACAGCGAGGAAGTGCTGAACAAGATGATCATTGTAGAGGGTATTACCTGCATACAAGCCGGTGAAAACCCCAAGATGTTGCGGGAAAAGCTGCTGACCTTTGTGGCCCAGAAACAGCGTGAGAAAATGGGCGAAGGTACCGGCGGTGGCGGCGAAGGGTAAGCCTGCCCGGAAGTTGGAAAAAAATTACAGGACTTTCCTGCCGAAAGTGGGTTTGCATACTTGACGGCGGGGGGGCAAATTTGATATAATTAAACGATTCCAGCGGAAGGCTTGGCCGCCACGATCGGGAGCGAGTGGCGTTTCGCAGGGCATGGCCGTGCCCATGTCCGGCGAAATGGTATTGCCGGCGCGGCGGAACAGGCAGGCCGCAATGAAAAACGAAACAGGAATGGAGGTGTCTGGCGGAAATGAGAAAGAAAAGCGGAGGCGGCGAAGGCGGCGGCGCAAACTGGATGGACACCTATGGCGACATGGTAACGTTGCTGCTGTGCTTTTTCGTACTGCTGTACTCCATGTCGACCGTTGACGAGGAAAAATGGAAAGCGGCGGCGCTGAGTTTTAACCCCAACGCCCTGTCCTCGCCTACGGTGCCGGAAATTGGCACCAGCGATGGGCCTTTCCAGGATCCCAACGAAGGGGAGCCTGGCGTGACGGATCCTGGGGAAGTGGATCCTGACCAGAAAGAGGCCGAGCAGGCGGAGATCGACGTAGCCATTGACCAGCTCTACCAGATGATAAAGGAATATGTGGATCAGTCCGGCAAAAATGTAGAGATCACCAAAGGGGACGGGTACGTGTACCTTTCCTTTGCGGATTCTGTGTTTTTCTCCGGCGATAGCTACGAACTGCTCAGCGCGGGCCGGCAAATGCTGGATACCCTGGCCCCTATGCTGGACCAGGCCGCACCACATATTGATGAAGTGCGCATTATGGGCCACACGGCCCAGGCCAGCGCCTCTGAGGCAAACACCCCGGTAGGGGACCGGATGCTGGCGGCGGAACGGGCTGCCCAGGTAACAGCCTATTTACAGGAAAAGGTAAAGGGCTTGGATCCCGGCCGTATGGTTAGTGAGGGCTTTGGCCAGCACCGCCCGGTAGCCCCCAATGATGTGGAAGAGAACCGTAAAAAGAACCGCCGGGTAGAGATGATCATTTCCGGCAAGAACTTGTTGAACGACTTGGGCGACTGCCTGGAGCAGTACGACGCCATGCGCTCCGGCGAGGCCGAAAGGCAAACGTCCTCTTCTGCGCCGGAAGATGATAAGGGGGGGACGGCTACTAGCAGCGCGCAGGACAGCGCCACAGCCGGGCCTGCCAGTTCAAGCGGGGAGGGTTAGGCGGATGCCAGAGGTATTATCTCAAAGCCAGATAGACGCCCTGCTGAACTCCATGAATAGCAGTGGAAATGACAAACCGCCTGCTGAAGAGGAACAGCCGGAAAAGAAATATAGAAAATATGACTTTACCAACCCGAAGAAGTTCACCAAGGACAGGCTGAAAATGCTAAACAGCATTTTTGAGAACTACTCACGGGTGTTGACCACCCGGATCAACGGCCTGGTACACGCCACCTGTGAGATCGGGGTGGAGTCGGTAGAAGAGGTTACTTACTTCGAATTCTCCAACGCACTTAGCGACAGCGCGGTGCTGACCACCGCCCACCTGGTGTTAAAGGAGGAGCGGGAGGAGGATCCGGTGCTGTTCTACGCCTCGGCCCCCATTATGGTCAGCATGATGGACCGGATGACCGGCGGTGACGGCGACGTGGATAACCTGCCGGACGATTATACCTACACGGAATTGGACCTTAAGCTGTATGAGGTGCTTTTGCAGGACTTCGTTTCCCGTATGGGCGTGGCCTGGGAGAACTACATACAGTTGGAGTATGAGTTTGGCCGGGTGGAAAATAACCCCACACTGGTCCAGCTCATTGGCCTAGAGGAAACGGTGGTCATCGTTGACCTAAAGGTGAGTTTCCCCAATATCGAGGGGAGCATCAGCGTGGTGATGCCGGAAGAGGTGCTCATGCAGATCTTTACGGAGATCAGCGCCGGGAACCCCGCCAAAAAAGCCAACAGCCTGGAACATCGGGATGAGATATTTGACCACTTGCGGGAGTCCACCCTGGAAATACGGGCGGAACTGGCCCGCACCACCCTGCGGCTGGACGATGTATACCGGCTGAATGTGGGCGATGTGATTGACCTGAACCAAAAGAAAGACAGCGCGCTGAATCTGTACGTTGGCGGTCAGAGATGGTTTAACGGGCTGATGGGGGTCAGCGACAAAAAGCTGGCGGTGAAGATTAAAGAGGTGTACCATAACGCCGGAAGAGGGGACAGTTTAGCAAATGAACAATAATGTTTTCAAACCCATGGAGATCAGCGCCATCGGCGAAATCATGAACATCAGTCTGGGCTCTTCAGCGACGGCGGTTTCCAATATGCTGGACCATCGGGTGGACATCACCACACCCACCGTAACTGTGGTGGATGTGAAGGACTTTGAGCTGGGGGACATTGAACCGGCAGTGGGCGTGGAGATCAAGTATGTTTCCGGCCTGGACGGCAGCAACCTGATGCTGCTGCGCATGAGTGACATCAAGGTCATCGTGGACATCCTGATGGGCTCGGATACGCCGCTGGACGAATTTGTACTGGATGAATTGAGCCTGAGCGCGGTTTGCGAAGTGATGAACCAGATGATGGGTGCAGCCGCCACGGCTTTGTCTGACTTCCTGGGGCGGGTGGTGAATATCTCCACCCCGGAAACCTTTGACGTGTACGACCAGGAGTCCATGAAACGGGACCGTATGCCTGTACAGGAAGGCCCCATTGTAGTTGTACGGTTTGCACTGACCATTGAAAATCAGTTGCAAAGCGAATTTATGAACGTGATTTCGGTAGACCTGGCCAAAGAACTGGTGGCAGGCTTTGGGCTGGAGGATGAGCCGGAAACCCTTCCGGCGCCGGTATCCACCCCGGCCCCTGCACCGGCACCGGCACCGCCTGCCCCGCAACCGGCAGCAGACGCCGGTGGGGTGATGAGCCAGGAAGAGATAGAGAAGTTGTTAGGCGGCGAGGCGGCCCCTGCCCCTACCCCGGCTGCCTCCTCTGGCGGGGTGATGAGCCAGGAGGAGATAGAGAAACTGCTGGGCGGTGGAGCCGCGGCAGCCCCGACCCCGGCAGCCCCCTCTGGCGGGGTAATGAGCCAGGAAGAAATAGAAAAGCTGATGGCCGGTGGGGCAGCGGCCCCGGCGGCCCCCCAGCAGCCAGTCCCGCCGGCAGCGGGCCAAATGCCTATGCAGCCCCAGATGCCGCCGCAAATGCCCATGATGCCCATGCCCGGCCAGGAGGGGATGCAGCAGCCTTATCCAGGCTACCCCTACTACCCGCCTTATCCGGGTTATCCCTATTACCCGCCACAGCCTGACCCGAAATTGATCAGCACCACGCCGCCCTCCATGCCGAAACTGGAAAACGGCGAGGAACTGAGCCAGGAGCAAAGCGAAAACCTGGATCTGATCATGGGCGTACCGCTGGAGGTCACGGTGGAGATCGGCCGCACCAGAAAACGGGTGCAGGAGATCCTCTCCTTCTCAAAGGGATCGCTGGTGGTACTGGATAAACTGGCCGGCGACCAGGTAGACCTGTTCGTCAACGGCAAATGTATTGCCAGGGGCGATGTGGTCGTGGTGGACGATAACTTCGGCATCCGGGTAACAGAAATATTGAAGAAACCGGGCATTGAAGAGATCACCCAGCAAAAATGAAACAACGGGACCGCCGGAGCCCCTGCCCCGGCAGGCCCCTCTCAAAGCAAGCAGTAAATCATTTTGAAAAGAGGATGAACAACTATGGCAAAGATCTTATTGGTTGACGACGCGGCTTTCATGCGCAAGGTGATCAAGGACACCCTGTCCAAGAACGGCTACACCGACCTGTATGAGGCAGTGGACGGGGCCGACGCAGTGGAGAAGTTTACGGAGATCAACCCGGACCTGGTGATCATGGACATCACCATGCCCAACATGGACGGCCTGGAGGCCCTGAAGGCTATGCGGGCCAAGAACAGTTCTGCCAATATCGTGATGTGCTCTGCCATGGGCCAGGAGGCTATGGTTATTGAGGCCATCCAGTCCGGGGCAAAGGACTTTATTGTTAAGCCCTTTAAGTCTGACCGTATCATGAAAACTGTCACCTCCATTGTCGGCGCACCCTGATGCGGGTGGCGGCGACGCTGCGGGGGCTTGCCGTTGGCATGGGTGGAAGTGTGCTCTCCCTTTTGGGGATGCTTTTGACCGTTGCGGCTGTACTGGCGCTGGCCTATTGGTGCACAAAACTGATAGGCCGGCACGGTATGCCGGGGTGGGCAAAGGGTACAAACCCGGCTGGTGGCGGGCTTGCACTGCTGTGGCAGGTGAACTTGGGCAAAAATGAGCGTTTGGTACTGGTACGCGTGGAAAAGCGCTGCCTGTTGCTGGGCGTAACCGGCGGTGGGGTCAGTGTACTGACAGAACTGACGGAGGAAGAGGCCAAGCCCTGGCTGCAAAAACTGGAACCCCCCGGAAATGCCCCCAGCTTTGTGGACATTTTGCGGGAGAATTTCCCCAAAAAGAAATGAGCGTGATGGATTGGCTGAGAATTTAGAAGGAATTATCAATATTAACGGCGACAGTGTGCAGGCGCTGGAGATCATCATCCTGACCACGCTGATTGCCCTGATCCCCTCGCTGGTGATCATGTGCTCCTCCTTCACCCGGTATATCATCACGCTTTCTTTTTTGCGCAACGCTATGGGTACCCAGCAGACCCCGCCTAACATGGTGCTGGTGGGAGTGGCCCTGTTTTTGACTTTGTTTACAATGGGGCCGGTGATCGACCAGGTGAATACACAGGCATATACGCCATACATCAACGAAGAGATCACCCAAGATGAGTTTTTTGACCAGGCACAGGTGCCGCTGAAGGAATTTATGCTGCGTAATACAGAACCTTCGGCCTTGAATATGTTTTGTGACTTGGCCAATGTGGAAAATCCAGGCACGGAGGAAACGGCCATTGACCTGCCCCTGCGGGTGATAACCCCGGCGTTTATCACCACTGAGTTGAAACGGGCTTTTGAGATAGGTTTTTATCTGTATATCCCGTTTCTGCTGATAGACATTATTGTGGCTTCCACATTGATGTCGATGGGCATGGTGATGCTGCCGCCGTCCATGATCTCTACTCCCTTTAAGCTGCTGCTTTTCATCAGCATAAACGGCTGGGAGATGGTGTTCTCTACGTTGGTACAGACCTTTAACTGAGCCCCGCGGGATCCCCTTGCCCAGGATATACAGAGGAAACTATGACAGGAAAGCGAGGTGACTGCCAGTGGATTTGCCGGTGGTAGACGTTTTTCGGGAGGCTATCGGCGTTGTGATCCGGTTGGCCGCGCCCATGTTGCTGCTAAGCATGGTTGTGGGCGTGATCGTGGCCATTTTGCAGGCGGTCACGCAGATCCATGAACAGACGATCTCGTTTATCCTGAAACTGATCGTGGTGGTGCTGTTCCTGGTTATTGGCGGAAGCTGGATGATGGAAACCCTGCAAGGATTTTTCTTTGGGCTGTTCGACCTGATGAAAGGATAGCCTATGGATGCATTTGATTGGAACGGCCTTACACTGTTTATGTACATCTTTATGCGCATGGCCGGGTTTGTGTTGTTTAACCCATTTTTTGGGCGCAACAATATACCTGCCTACTTTAAGTCCGGGATGACTTTGGTGCTGGCTATGTCGGTAAGTTATACCTATACGGGCACGGTAACAGCCCCGGCTACATTTATTGAACTGGCGGTGCGGCTGATGCTGGAGGTGGCCATCGGGTGGTTTATTGGCGTTATTATCAACCTCTTCCTGTTTGTACCTGCTTACGCGGGGCATATCATGGACGAGCAGATGGGTATGGCCATGGCCCAGACCTATGACCCCAGTTTCCAGGGGCAGGCAACGCCGGCGGCCAATGTGCTGAATATTTTTGCGATTTTGATTTTTTTCACGGCTAACGGCCACCAGACACTGTTGCGGCTTATGCTGGATTCCGGCGGGCTGGTGCCTTTTGGCAGCGCCGCTTTGGGAAACGCCGCGGCGGAGAAGGTGGCACAGTTGTTTATAGAGTGCACATTGCTGGCCATTAAGCTGTGCTTGCCGGTTCTGGGTGCGGAACTAATGGGCCAGGTGGGCATGGGGGTGCTGATGAAAGCTATCCCGCAGATCAACGTGTTTGCCATTAACATTGAGTTGAAGGTGCTGGTGGGCATTATCCTGCTGTACTTCTTAATCAGCCCCTTTAGTGAATTTTTGATGGAGATGGAGAATACCATGCTTTTGGAGGTGGAACAGGCCATTGCGCTGGCCGGCGGGGGATAGCCCCCAGAGAGGTGCAGAAGAAACCGGCGATAAAGCGAGGTGGTGAATATGCCCGGCGAGGACAAAACCGAAAAGGCAACGCCGAAACGACGGCGTGACGAACGAAAAAAAGGTAATATCCTGCTGTGCCAGGACATTATTGCGGTTTCGACCCTGGTGGCAAGCGTGATCATGTTGCGGGTGATGTTCCCCAACATGGCGGCACAACTGGGGGAGTTCTTTACCCGCTGTTCCGGTTTTGCCATGGATACGGTAGCCAATGGCAGCGCGTATTATATGGGGGAACTGCTCTTCCAGGGGGTTATGACCTTTGTGGTAACGGCAGGGCCGATGCTGGCCGCAACCATGCTGGTAGGCATAACGGCAACCCTGGCCCAGACCCGGTTTTTGGTGGCGGGTGAAATCATCCGGCCCAAGTTTAGCAAGATAAGCCCTTTAAACGGCTTTAAGCGGCTGTTCTCCTTGCGCAGTATCATGGAGGCGGTCAAGGGGCTTATTAAGATTACCATACTGCTGCTGTTTATCTACAACAACCTGATCAACCTGATGAATATAGCCTCCCGGTTTATGTACACAGACCTGGGGGCGGCCTGCCAGGAACTGTTCCAGGAGATTTTCAATATGCTGCTACAGGTGTGCCTGGCATTTGTGGCCATTGCCTTTTTCGACTTCCTCTATCAGCGCTGGGAGCATGAACGGCAGATGAAGATGTCGAAACAGGAGATTAAAGAAGAATATAAGCAGACGGAAGGCGACCCGCAGATCAAAAGCCGCATACGGCAGGTGCAACGCACGATGGCACAGCAGCGGATGATGCAGCAGGTGCCGGACGCAGACGTAATTATACGGAACCCCACCCACTTTGCGGTGGCCCTGCGGTATAAGCAGGGGAAGGATACCGCCCCTGTGGTGCTGGCTAAAGGCCAGGACGAATTGGCCGCACGCATTGTGGCCAAGGGGGAGGAGCACCATGTGCCGGTAGTGGAGAACGTGCCCCTGGCACGGGCCCTATACGCCCAGGCGGAACTGGACAAGGAGATCCCGCCTGACCTGTATGCAGCGGTGGCGGAGGTGCTGGTGTACATCTTTAAATTGGGAAATAAGCTGCCTGGGCAAGCAACAGGCGAATAAATATATAAAGTATGGAGAAATGAGTAAGGGGCCCCACCCCAGCCCACTGGCCAGGAAACTGGCGGGAAGTACCGGCCCGGTACGGGGAGATAGGTTTTCTTCAGGGCGCAGAATTTACACATAGAACTAAGGAAGGGGGAGCACAGATGAAACGCATCTTGAACAACAGCGTATCGCTGATGGTGGTTGTGATCGTGCTATTCCTGATTATACCCTTGCCCACGCAGTTGCTGGACGTCTTTTTGGTCATCAACATTGCTTTGTCCATTGTGATCTTGCTGATCACCATGAACATAAAGGAAACGTTGGAGTTCTCCATCTATCCTTCGCTGTTGCTGATAACCACGCTGTTCCGGCTGGGGCTGAACGTGTCTACCACCCGGCAGATCCTCTACCAGGGCTATGCCGGTGATGTTATTAAAGCCTTTGGCGATTTGATCACCAGCGGCAATGTGGTGATTGGTTTCATCATCTTCTTCATCATCGTGATGGTGCAGTTTATCGTCATCACCAAAGGCGCCGAGCGCGTGGCCGAAGTGGCTGCCCGCTTTACCCTAGATGCCATGCCTGGCAAACAGATGGCCATTGACGCCGACCTGAATACCGGGCTCATCAACGAGCAGGAGGCCCGGTCCCGCCGGGAGAAGATACAGCGGGAAGCGGACTTTTACGGCGCCATGGACGGTGCTACCAAGATCGTAAAGGGCGACGCGGTGATGTCGCTGATCATCACTTTCATCAACTTGATCGGCGGCTTTGCCATTGGGATGCTTTCCGGCGGCATGGAACTGGGTGAGGTGCTCACCCGCTATTCTACCGCCACCATTGGTGACGGCCTGGTGTCCCAGCTACCTGCCCTGATGATCTCCACTGCCACGGGCATGATCGTGACCCGCTCCGTGTCCGACGGCAGCTTGAATACCGACGTGATCAAACAGTTCACGGCCCAGCCCCGGGCGATTGTTACAGCCGGCGCGGCGTTGATCTTTTTGGCGCTGATGCCCAATACCCCCCACTTCTCCCTGTCTGTAGTGGCTGCGGTGCTAATCGGGTTTGGATTTGTGCTCAGCCGCCAGATGCGTGCCCGGAAGGCACAGGAGGAGGCCGCGGCAATGGCTGTGCAGGAGGAGGTAGCCCCGGAGGCCGCCCCGGCAGAGGCTGACTATTACAAGGATATCAACAATGTATACAACCTGCTGACAGTGGAGCCCATTGAGATGGAGGTGGGGTATAGCCTGATCCCCCTGGTGGACGAGAGCAGTGGCGGCAAATTGATCAACCGTATTGTCATCTTCCGGCGGCAGTATGCCCAGGAGATGGGTTTTGTTGTGCCTACGGTGCGGATGCACGACAGTTCGGTTATCGGTACCAACCAGTATACCATCCGTATCAAGGGCGAGGAAGTGGCAAAGGGCGAGATATTGGTAGATTACTACCTGGCCCTGGAGCCCTCCAAGCCCCTGGGGGAGATAGACGGCATAGAAACCGTGGAACCTGCTTATGGCATCCCCTCCCGATGGATTTTGCCGGAGAACAAGGAGATGGCGGAGATTTACGGCTATACGGTTATTGATCCGCTGTCCGTTATTTTGACCCACCTGTCTGAAACGATCAAAAAGCACGCCTATGAGCTGTTAACCCGCACGGAAACCATCCAGTTGGTGGAGAACCTAAAACGCACTTCTCCGGAATTGGTGGAGGAGGCCTGCCCGGCAGTGATCTCTTACGCGCTGCTGGAAAAGGTGTTGCGGAACTTGTTGATGGAGGGTATACCCATCCGGGATATGCAGACCATCCTGGAAACCATGGTAGATGCCATGGGCACCACCAGGGATCCCGACCTGATTACCGAAAGTGTGCGCAACGCCCTGAGCCGGACGATTACCCGCCGGTTCTGCCAGGACGGGCAGCTACGGGCAGTTACCCTGGACGCGGAGGTGGAGCGCCGGGTGGTGGCCTCCCTTACCAAGAACGAGCATGGCATTTACTTGGCTATGGAGCCGGATTTGATACAGGCACTGATCACCCAACTGGCAGAACATATGCCAAAGTTTGCGGAGTTGGGCCAGTCGCCGATCCTGTTGACCAGCCAGGTGGTGCGTATCTACTTAAGCCGGTTGTTGTCCCAGTACTTTGCCAACCTGTATGTACTTTCTTTCAGCGAGATTGTGGGCACAGTGCAGATACAGTCCCTGGGCAATGTGACCATGCAGCAGCCTAATGTGCGAAGGGCGGTGGGGTCATGAGGCCCGCGGCCCCTGAAACGGGAAAAGACTATGAAGGCATGACCACGGAGGAGTTGTTCGCCCTCTATAAGCAGAGTGGCGACAAGACGCTGAAGTGGGAAATCGCCATGCGGTACACAGGGCTGATCAAGAGTATTGCCCTACAGATCAGGGGCGTGTTTTGCAGCTTTACCCAGTTGGATGACATTATCAACGAGGGCTTGATCGTGCTGGCGGACGCGGTGGATAAGTTTGACCCGGAGAAGGGCCGGTTTGAGATGTATGTGACCAAGCGCATCCGGGGGATGATTGTGGATCTGGCACGGCAGCAAGACTGGGTGCCCCGTACGGTGCGGCAAAGGGCCCAGCGCATTGAAAAAGCCATGACAGATTTGTATAACGAAACAGGCAAGCTGCCCACTGACAGCCAGATAGCGGAACGCCTGGGGCTGAGTATGGAAGAGTACCAAGAGGCGATGGCCAATGCCTCGTTACACAGTATACTTTCTTTTGAGGAGTTGTTTGAAAGCAGCGACCAGTGGCCGGCCGACCCAGGCACCGACGGTACCAGCGGCGGGCTGCCGGAGCAATCCTTGATGAACCAGGAACTGACGAAAACCCTGACAGAAGCCATCAGTTCCATGAAGGAGAACGAGCAGTTGGTGCTCTCCCTGTATTATGAGCAGAACTTAAAGATGAAGGACATCGCGATGGTGATGGATATTACGCCGCCGCGGGTATCCCAGATACACGCCAGGGCTGTGCAAAAGCTGAAGGTGATTATGGAGAAATACCTACAGGAGGGGAACTAAAGCTCAGCAGGAAATGAAAGCTAAGCTGGTACCCGCATCAATGGCAAGAGCCAAAGCCGGGAAAGCAACTGCGCGGCAGATAACGGCAAGGGGAGCCCAGAAGAGGGGCGCACGAAATATTTGGAGTTTTTTCAACTTTTGGTAGTGCAAAACCAGCCAAAAGGTGCTATAATTATGATAAGCCGAGAGAACGGGGGTCAAATCAAATATGTTCAAAGGGTTCTATAATCTGGCATCGGGGATGATCACCCACGGTAAAAACCTGGATGTGATCTCCAATAATATGGCCAATGTGTCCACAACCGGGTTTAAGGCAGACTGCTTTACGGGGCAGACCTTTGACGAGGTCATGTACACCATAGTGGGCAACAAAAACAAGAACTATGAGGATATTGGCAATCAGAGTTATGCCACTGTACCCAGCCGGTTGTACACCGACTACAGCCAGGCCAGTTTTGACGCCACCAATATGCCGCTGGATTTTGCCATAGATGACGACGGCACGGGTTTCTTTGCTATACAGGCCGGGGACGGTGTGGTGTATACCAGGGCCGGCGATTTTTCGCTGGACGAGGAGGGCTACCTGGCCTTGCCTGACCATGGCCGGGTACTGGACGTGAACGGCGAAGAGATCCTGTTGGTCACGGATAAGATTACCACAGACGATTATGGGCGCATCTACACCAAAGAAGGGGCCTATATGGGACAGATAGGCGTATATGCCTTTGAGGACCCCGGCACGCTGACAAAGGATCCTATGGGGATGTTTGTGCCTGAGGGGGGCGGTGGCCAGCCCCAAGTGCGGCCCACCTTGTTGCACCACGGGATGTTGGAGCGCTCGAACGTGGGGCTGGTACAGCAGATGGTGAAGATGATCAGCACCCAGCGGGCTTACCAGAGTTCGGCAACGCTGACAAAGATGTATGACCAGGTCATGAGCCACGCAGCCAATGACCTGGGCAGGCTTCAATAAATAATCCATAAGACGGGAAGGGGCGAGATAGCATGAACCAATCCTTTTACACGGCGGCGGTGGGGGCATGGCAGCAGCAGGTGCGGCTGAATGTGCATGGTAATAACATCGCCAATGTGAATAACTATGGCTTTAAGGCTAAAAAGCCGGTTTTTTCAGACCTGATGTACGACTATATCAATGGGGCCCAAGAGGATGAGATGCCCAGGGGCACCGGCGCGTATATGGTGGCGGCCGATACAGACTTTAGTGCCACGGGCTTTGCAGATACCGGGCGGGGCATGGACTATGCCATTGACGGGGACGGCTTTTTTGCCCTGTGGGATCCGGCCACAGGCGCTTACAGCTACAGCCGGGACGGTTCCTTTACCATGTCGCAGTATATGCTGGAGGGCGCAAACGGCGAAATGGAAACCCACTGGTACCTCTCTGACGGGCTGGGACGGTTTGTAATGAGTAACGCCGGACAACTGATAGAAGTGGACCAGGAAAAACTGGACGCAGAGTTGCCGGTGGGAATATTCGACTTTATCAACACCAACGGCATGGTGCACCTAAGCGAAAACCGTTTTGAGCCAATTGAGAAAAACGGCCAGTTGCGGGTGGGCACCGGCAAACTGGTACACCGGGTGCTGGAGCAGTCTAATGTGGATTTGGCCAACGAGTTGACGAAGGTGATTGAGTCCCAGCGCTCGTTTACCTATGCGCTGAAGATGATTCAGACCTCTGACGAGATCGAAACCACAGTGAATGACCTGCGCAGATAAACCTTTGGGAGGGGAATAGATGGTTATCAAGAATTACCAGGACTTAAGTAGCCTGGAAATCGATACGCTACGGGAGATAGGCAGTATCGGCACCGGCAACGCGGCTACAGCCCTTTCGGGTATGCTGGGCTGCCCGGTGCATATCACCCTGCCTGAGGTGCGTATCATGGGATATAACGAGGCCATCGACTGGATCGGTGGTCCGGAGCCTGTGACAGCGGGTGTGCTGGTGCATATCGGCGGGCAGATCAACGGCATCATGCTCTCCGTGCAGCCGTTGGAGTTTATCAACATTATTTTGGAGCGGATGCTCTCCACCCCCATTGAGGACTACTCGGAACTGGACGAACTGAAACGCTCCGCTTTGGTGGAGGTGGGCAATATTATGATATCCACCTTTATCAATGCCCTTTCCGGGCTGGCTGAACTGAAGGTGGATTTGACTGTGCCCAGCTTGACGGTAGATATGCAGGGCGCCATTTTGACGGTGCCAATGGCCGAATATGGCGGGCAGTCGGATTATCTTATGACCATTGGCGGGAATTTTTCCTGTGATGGGAAGGAGTTGCCCTGCCGGCTGATCCTTTCCCCCGACATTCGGTCACTCAATTTCCTTTTGAGAAAGCTGGGCGTTGAAGATGGCTAGTGGTTCTAAACTGGTGATAGGGATCGCCGATATGAAAATGACCAACCGGGACGAGGAACTTATTACGTATGCATTGGGCTCCTGCTGCGGCATCTGCCTGTTTGACCCAAACGTTAGGCTGGCGGCATTAATTCACATTATGCTGCCCTTAAATCTGGAGGCCGGGCGGAAGAATACCATGAAGTATGCGGACACGGGCATACGGGAAACCCTGAAACAGATGGAGGCCAAAGGGGCCAGACGGCCCCGCATTGTGGCAAAAGTAGCGGGGGGTGCCAAGATGTTTGCGGTAAGCGGCTCAGGGAGCCTTGGCAATATCGGCCAGAGAAATATTGAAAGCGTACATAAGATACTGCGGGCGGAGAACATCCGGCTGCTTGCCGAGGACGTAGGCGGCTCTGTGGCCAGGACCCTCTCTTTTAACCCGGCTACCGGCAAGGCGACTATCCGCAGCTATGGCAAGCCGGACATTGTACTGTAAAACGGAAACAGGAAGGAGTCAGGTAAAGATGGCCATTGTAAAAGACGAGATCCTTTTGGAATCGGGCACCAACGAGATACAGATCCTGCGGTTCACCATTGACGGTGTGCTATATGGTATCAACGTGGCAAAGGTGCGGCAGATCACCATTTCAGAGCCGGTAAAGTTTATGCCCCATACCCATGAGGCGGTGGAGGGCATCTTTAAGCCCAGGGATGAAGTGATTACCGTAATCAACCTGCCGCGCTTTTTAGATTGCCCCAATTACGAGCCCAAGCAAAAGGATATGTTCATCCTCACCGGGTTCAACAAGATGACCGTGGCTTTCCGGGTACATACTGTGGAGGGGCTTAGCCGTATTTCCTGGCGGGACATCCAAAAACCGGATAATACCGTAAACGGCGGCAACGACGGGGTGGCTACAGGTATTGCCCAGTGCGGCGATGAACTGGTGACCATCTTGGACTTTGAACGTATTGTGGCGGAGATCGCCCCGGAAACCTCGATCAAGATCAGCGAAATAGACGCACTAGGACACCGGGAGCGTAACGACAAGCCCATTGCGATTGCCGAGGACTCTATCCTGCTGTCCCATATGATCAAGGAGTCGCTGACCAAAGCCGGGTATGTAAACTTGAAGATGTTCCCCAATGGCCACGATTTGTGGGCGTACCTGAACGCTTGTAAGAAAGAGGGGGTTCTGGACGAGAGCGTGGCGCTGATCGTGACGGATATTGAGATGCCCCAGATGGACGGCCACCGGCTGACCAAGCTGGTGAAGGATGACCCGGATATGAAACATCTTCCGCTGATCATCTTCTCTTCGCTTATTAGCGAGGAAATGCGCATAAAAGGCAAGCAGTTGGGTGCTGATGAGCAGCTAAGTAAACCGGAGATTGGCAGACTGGTAAATGTGATGGACGCTTTGCTGACGAGAACGGAAGTGGCTAAGTCCGGCAAAGCCGTGTAAGGAGAAGACCCCATGAGAGAAAGGTATATCGTACGGCAGCCCATCAAAAATGAAAAGAACCAGATTATTGCCTATGAGCTTTTGTACTATGGTGAAAACCAGGCCTATGGCAGCAGTGACGAGGGTGCCAGCGAGTTTGCCGTAGCGGATACGGTTTATAGTTTCCTGATGCAGAACATGGAGAAATCGCTGAAGGACACGGTACATTTTATGACCTTCACCACCACCCTATTGATGAAAAAGACCCCGGCGCTGTTCCCGAAAAAGGGGCTGATCATCCAGATTGACGATAGTGTGGTTATCCATCCCTTGGCGTTACGCTTTGTGCAGCAATATGCCCGTGATGGCTATAAGATCGCGGTGAACCAGTTCCAGTTTGCGCCCCGCTACCTGTCACTGATTGACTATATAGACTACATCAAGCTGAATATCAAGGAAACCAACGAGAATTCGGCTAAAAATATCGTGAACCTGGCCAAAAGCATGAACAAGAAGGTCATTGCCACGGATGTGGACACCCAGGAGCTATATCAGGCGGCCTTAAATTTGAATGTGGATGCGCTGGAAGGCCCCTATGTGGCAAAACAGTTGGCCACAAAAGCCCACTCCAGCGGATACCTGCAAAGCAATTTCTTCCGGCTGATGGTGGCTGTGGTACGGGAAGAGCCGGATATGGAGGAGATTGAGAACATTATCTCCACCGACGCCACCTTGAGTTACGGCCTGCTGCGGGTGGCAAACACAGCCTATTTCTCTACCAAACACCGGGTCACTACCATCCGCCAGGCAATTATGACGCTGGGTATTGCCCAGCTAAAGCAATGGATTTACCTGCTGAGCACCACAAATGCCAACAACGAGATAGACCAGTCTGCGGAAGAGTTCTTGAAACTTTCCTTTATGCGGGCTAACTTTTGTAGTGAGCTGATGAACTATGCCAAGAACCTCCCCATATCCCGTTCAGAGGCCTACTTGATGGGAATGTTCTCAACGCTGAACTACCTAATTGATGCGCCCCTGGAAGAGATCCTGTCTACCGTGCCGGTTGCCGACGAAGTGAAGGCCGCTCTGTTGCACCATGAAGGCCCTTGCGGGGAGTTGTTCGACCTGGTGCTGAGTTACGAACAGGCAGACTGGGATAAGATCACGAAACACGCAGAGGCACTGTATGTGCCGGCCTATACCTTGACCAGTATCTACTTTAACTGTACGGAGTCTGTGAACGAAACCTGGAAACAGATCACCGATCCGTCAGGGAATGAATTACCGGAAGAGGTAGCAGAGTAAGGGGTTGCGCGAAACCATTGCTTGCCAGTGAGAACGGAGGGCAGCCTCAAGGGAAGAAATGAAGGGGCCCTACGGCGCCCTGTTTGCCCACAGGTATGGCTGGCAGATTCTTCTAACAAGAACAAACAAGGCGGCGGGATAGCCGTACCAGGAGATGCCCCCTTGTGGGGCATTTTTCGCAAGAAAAATGTTATATTATATGCCGGCAAGATGGCTCGTTCAGGCTTTGCCTGGCAACTGTGAGCAGGCTGGCCACGTGGCAGAGATGTCCGCGGTTTCGCGTCTTGAGGAGGCATATCACGCTGGCTGAAAGGATGATAACATTGGACGTAAATCGGACGAACCATATGCTGGATGCCCGGACGCTGGACAAGAGCGACACACTGGCGGCTATGAAACTGCCCGGTAATATCCACCTGGCGCCGCTGGACTTTATTGCGTGCAACGGTGTGACCTATTCTATCCGGCCGGGGTTTTACGAGATAAACGGCGCCACGGCCATCCCTGGCGGCGTAAATTTTACCGTGCACTCCAACGGGGCCACAGCGGTGTCGCTGGTGCTGTTCCATCCGGGGGAAGATGAGCCCTATGGGGAGATACCTTTCCCGGAGCCCTACAAGATCGGCAATGTATACTCTATGATCGTCTTTAAGCTGGATATTGCAGAGTTTGAGTATGCCTATCGGGTAGACGGCCCCTATGACCCGAAAAAGGGGTTGATTTTCGACCGCAGCAAGGTACTGCTGGATCCCTATGCCAAAGCCGTTACCGGCCAGCGGGAATGGGGGGAGAACCAGCCGGGGCTGCATCAATATAAGGCACGGGTGGTGAAGAACGACTTTGACTGGGGCAATTTCCACCAGCCGCTGATCCCGACGGAGGATCTGATCATCTACGAACTGCACGTGCGGGGCTTTACCATGGATCCCTCCTCCGGCGTAGCCCACCCCGGCACCTTTGAGGGGCTGCGGGAGAAGATACCCTACCTGAAAAAATTAGGGGTCAATGCGGTGGAGCTGATGCCCATTTTCGAGTTCGACGAGATGCAGGACTACCGGGAGCACAATGGGCAAAAGCTGTACAACTACTGGGGTTACAGTACAGTCAGCTTTTTCGCCCCCAACACCAGCTATACGTCTACCCCAGAGCACAACCGGGAGGGTACGGAACTGAAAAACCTTATCCGGGAACTGAATGAGAACGGCATGGAGGTGTACCTGGATGTGGTATTCAACCATACCGCTGAGGGCAATGAGCAGGGCCCCTTCTTCTCTTTTAAAGGCTTTGATAACAACATCTATTACCTGCTGACGCCGGAGGGCTATTACTATAATTTCAGCGGCTGCGGCAATACCCTAAATTGTAACCACCCCATTGTGCACCAGATGATCCTGGACTGCTTGCGGTATTGGGTGACCACCTACCGCATTGACGGGTTCCGGTTTGACCTAGCGTCCATCCTGGGCCGCAATGAGGACGGCTCGCCTATGGATAAACCCCCCTTGTTGCAGTCCCTGGCCTTTGACCCTATTTTGGGTGGGGTCAAGCTGATTGCCGAGGCATGGGATGCCGGAGGGCTATACCAGGTGGGGACATTCCCCTCTTGGAACCGCTGGGCCGAGTGGAACGGCAAATACCGGGATGATATGCGCTGCTATATTAAGGGTGACAGGGGTATGGCCCAAGCGGCAGCCATGCGCATCACCGGATCCAGGGACATTTACGACGCCCACGGGCGTACCAATGCATCGGTAAACTTTTTAACCTGCCATGACGGATTTACCATGTACGACCTGTTCGCCTATAATGACAAGCACAACGAGCAGAACGCCTGGGACAATACCGACGGCTGCTGGAACAACTACAGTTGGAACTGCGGGGTGGAGGGCGAAACCAATGACCCAGCGGTGATAGCTTTGCGCAAGCGGATGATCCGCAACGCCTTTGCCCTGCTGATGTGCAGCCGGGGTATCCCCATGTTTTTGGCTGGGGATGAATTCTGCAACACCCAGTTCGGCAACAACAATGCCTACTGTCAGGACAATATCATCTCTTGGCTGGATTGGAACCGGCTGGAGGAAAACCAGGATATATTCTCATTCTTCCAATATATGATCGCCTTCCGCAAGGCCCACCGGGTGTTGCGTAGCAATCTGAGCGACGGGGCAGTAGGTTTCCCGGACATAAGCTTGCATGGGGTGACGCCCTGGCATCAGGGTGAGTTTGGGAGCGATGAGCATTATGTAGGGGTGATGTTTGCCGGTTACGAACAGCAGGCAGGCCCTGAAGTGGTGTATTTGGCGTCTAACGCCTATTGGGGCGAATTAGAGGTCACCTTGCCGGAGTTGCCCCGGTCCATGCGCTGGGAACTGGCGGCAAATACCTGGAATGCCCAACAATCTCCCCAAAAACTGGATGGCCGGACCATCAAAATAGGCCCTCGCTCCGTTATCGTACTGGTAGGCAAATAGTCTTATCAGAAAAGAAAAACAAAACTCCACAAAAAATGTTCCCTAAACCGCGTGCGCAAAACAACCAATGCCCAGCCCTTCCCGTACGCGGCAATAAAGTTTTGATCCAACTTTTTCAAAAGTTGGTGGGGTGTGGGGCAAAGCCCCACAGCCAAAAAAGCCGGAGCGTTCCCAAAGGAACCTCCGGCTTTTCAATTTTATCCCAACTGGCCCATGCGCAAGAGAGATTCAGACTGGTCGGGAAGAAGTTTATCCGGCGGCTCTGGCCGGCCCACGAACTGCATATGGGGGTAGATGATCGCCAAAAGCTGGTCGGGGAAAGCGTCATCCAGGAAAACTTGTACCGGGTTGGTGGCGGGGATTTTGTTTTCCCGCTCGTACCAGCGATAGACCGCGGCAGCCGAAACGGCCATGTCTAACGCCATAAAAACGCTGAAAACCACCGTCAATGTACGCCCCAGGCGCTTGGGAATCTGCTCCAGTTTACGGGAAACCACCGGGTATAGATCTTTTACCCATACCAGCCCCAGGACGCCCCAAAACACCGAGTACATCAGGTTGGTGCGCCCGCCTACGTTAAAGGCCGAGTCGCTGTATTCCCAGGAAACGGAACCAAAGGCCGTTTGCTGCAACAAGCTGCAAAGGTACTCGAAAGCGGCCCCCAGTACCATGCTGGTGATGAAAATCAGGACATCCCGCTGGTTATACATTTTACGTAAAAACAGGGTGAGGAGCACAGCGCCAAAACCATAGACCAAGATAAACGGGCCTAATACCAGGCTGACCCGCAACTCAAACTGATGGGGCGGCATGATGAGAGCATAGATAGTTTCCAGCACACAGCCCACCACATTGCCGGCCATAAAAATCCAGAACAGCTTATCGTAGCACAGCATATAGGCAAAGGGCTTTTCCTGGCCAGGAGCCAGGTGCTCTTCATAGGCGGCCACAGCGGCGTCATTGCGGCGGCGGATGGCGTCCTCCGACTTGCGGCGGAACACATGGAGGCTCTCCTGTAGAGCCTCCAGTTCCGCATTATGGCGCAGGGACTTCAAGTCGGGGAAAGCTTTCAGCAAGCGGCGGTGGAGCAGGTTGGCACGTAGGCTCTGCTCATACTTCTCCCGTAGCTGGGCGGCGTCCCGCTGCCAGGCCTCGGCCCGGTTATGGGCAGAGGATGCGTGCTCAAACAGATCCTGCCCCAGCTTGTCAGAGCCCTCTTTCAGACGGCGGGAAACGTACTCCAACATCTTCAGCTTGCGGTTGAGGCCGATGATCGCCGCGACCGTAACAGCCAGGTCGGCCAGCAGCAGGCTGCCCAGAACCCCTAGCAGTATCCAGCCCAAAGGCCGGGGGATAAGGTTGGTGAGCCGGGCAGTGGCAGGCACTACAAAACGCACCACCACAGCCCC
Organism: Acutalibacter caecimuris; assembly: GCF_034335085.1. Classification (NCBI taxonomy): domain Bacteria; kingdom Bacillati; phylum Bacillota; class Clostridia; order Eubacteriales; family Acutalibacteraceae; genus Acutalibacter; species Acutalibacter caecimuris. The sequence continues at coordinate 74,166 of NZ_JAWXXJ010000009.1, forward strand.
TGCCAGCCCCCATAACACCGAAAACCGCAGGCAGATATAGCCGTTCAGATTATGGGGCTCGTTGGAGTAATCCCACCATTTTTGGTGGAAGATCTTTTCCAGCAGCCACCCGGCCAGGTATTCAAGGGCTGAGCCCAAAACCATAGAGCCGACGATTAGCGCGGCCAGGTTGCCACCAAAGGGGCGCATGAAAAAGGCAATGGCTGCTACCCCCAGCCCATAAATGGGGCAGACAGGCCCATTGAGAAAGCCCCGGTTTACAAAGCGTTTTTCAACCGCTGCCGCAAAAAGCACCTCACCGCACCAGCCCAGCGTGGCGTATATGAAAAAACACCACAGGTAAGTATAAAGCATTATAAACCTCCCTTAAAGTAGTACCAAAATATAAGCAAGGGATATTTTACCAGATATCTGGGCTAATGTAAAGCGGTCAACGGCTTTCAAAATTCTTAATAATTTCCGGCAGGTACTGGATCAGGTCTGTTGGCAGCATGGCACGGGCGGAGAGCTTTTCCCGGCAGAGGTCCCCGGCCAGCCCGTGGATATAGGCGCCTGCCGTCGCAGCCGGGAATCCCCCGGCACCCTGGGCGAGGAAGGTGCCGATGATACCCGCCAGCACGTCGCCGCTACCGCCTTTGGCCATGCCCGGGTTGCCGGTGGGGTTAATTGCCAGCCGGCCGTTGGGCGCGGCAATCACAGTGGCAGCGCCCTTGAGCAGTGCCACCCCGCCGAACTGTTCTGCCAGCCGCTGGGCCGTGCCGATACGGTCTTGTTGGATTTCACCGGGGGTACGGCCGGTGAGCCGGGCAGCCTCGCCAGGGTGGGGTGTGATAACCAGCGGAAGGCCGGCGGTATCTGGTACAAAACCCTGCCGGGCGCAGAAGTTCAACCCGTCGGCATCAATGAGCAGTGGAACGCGCGGATGGGAGAACACCACCGGGCACAGATGGCTGGCAAGCTCGCCCAGGCCGCAGCCTATTACACAGGCAGTGCAGCTTTCCAAAGTGGCTGCCAGCTTATCCTGGGCAGTAGCGGGGGCCGCCAGGTCTAAAACCGTGTAGACAGCCTCTGGTACGGCAGCGGCCAGGATAGGATAGATGCGGGAATCGGCAGCAATATGCAAAAGCCCTATCCCGCAACGCAAGGCTGCCTTGGCTGCCATGATGCAGGCGCCGGCCATGCCATAGCTGCCGCACACCAGCAGCAGGTGGCCCAAGTCCCCTTTATTGGCCAGTGCGCCGGGGGACAATAGCAAGGGGCGGGCAATCTCTGGGCTGTTGAGAGAAACCAGCGTACGTGCCGAGCGGGTAAGCGCCTGCGGTATGCCCACAGGCCGCACCACAGTCTGGCCACACAGTTCCATAGCCGGGTAGCTGCGGTGGGCAGGCTTTTCAGCGGTAAAGGCCACGGTGACATGGGCACGGAAAGCCCCAGGGCTTACCCGGGCAGTATCACATTCTACGCCGCTGGGCAGGTCGGCGGCAATGCGGCGGCAGGGTAGGGCATTGGCCAGTTCCAGGTAATGGGCCGAGGTTTCGTCCAGTTGGCCCTGGAACCCGAAACCAAACACGCAATCCACGGCTACTTCGGCAGAGGAAAGGGCGTCCTCTGCGTGGGCTGGCGCTTGGGTAGCGTCAATTACCTGGACAGAGGCAGGCATATGGGAAAAAGCGCCCTGGGCTAGGCTGGACTGGGGCCTACCATGCAGGAGCAGTACTGTGCAGGAGGCGCCCCACTGGGCCAGCCGTGCCGCACAGATAAAACCGTCCCCGCCGTTATTGCCTTTACCGCACAGCAGCACCACCGAGCGCTCTGTAAGAGGGCCCCAGCGTGCCTGTGCCTCTTGGGCCAGGGCAGTGCCGGCGTTGTCCATCATCGCGGCTAGACTGACCCCGGAACTCTCTGCGGCGGCCTCCAGTCTTTGCATCTCTGTGCGGGTAAATAATTTCATGTTATGGTGTTCCTTTCTCTCAGATGGGAAGATGGGGGCATCCCCCTTGACAATAGTGGGCAGAGCCCCTATAATAGTAACAGCAAAAGGTCTTCGGGGCAAGGTGAAATTCCTGACCGGCAGTGATGGGCCGTAGGCGGGGCGTATAGCGTCCCGGCGGCCGGTAAGTCTGCGAACGGGGTACGGTGTACCCCGCCGAACCGGTGAGATTCCGGTACCGACGGTGAAGGGCTGGCGCAGCGCCATATGGCGCGGCTGGCCCTGTAGTCCGGATGGTAGAAGATCGCGCCAATGGCATGGGGCTGTGACCCCTCTGTCTTTGCGCCGTATCTTGAACCGCACAGTTTCCCCCAAGCATTTGTTTGGGGGATTTTTGTTTGCGGGCTGGTCGGCAACTCCAGGCCTCTTGCAGAGAATATCTCAGAAAGGGTGCGTAAAAATGCAAATCGCGAACGAAAACAGTAGGGGCCGGGGAGCCCGGCAGGCCAATGTGCGCAAATTGGTGGTAACAGCGATTCTGGGGGCGGTATCGGCAGCGCTGATGTTTATAGCCGTGCGGGTGCCGCTGATGCCCAGTTTCATCCAACTGGATGTCTCGGAACTGCCGGCGCTGATTGCCGCTTTCAGCATGGGGCCCCTCAGTGGTGTGGGCGTGTGTCTGATCAAAAACCTGGTGCACTTACTGGCCACCACTACCGGCGGTGTAGGGGAACTGAGCAACTTTTTGCTGGGTGCGGCCTTTGTGCTGCCGGCGGGGCTGGTCTACCGGGTGAAGAAGGGGCGGATAGGGGCCCTGGCCGGCTCTTTGGCAGGGGCGCTGTGCATGGCATTGTGCAGCTTGCCGGTGAACTATTTTATTACCTATCCCTTTTACGCCATGCTAATGCCTATGGAGGCCATCCTGGATATGTACCGGGCTATCAACCCCCATGTGCGTAGCCTAATGGATGCATTGGTATGGTTTAATATGCCCTTTACCTTTTGCAAGGGGCTGCTAAGCGTGGCCATTACATTCCTAATCTATAAACGTATCTCGCCTATCATCAAGGGCACAAGGTAATAGGAACAGTAGGCAGCCGGGTTCCTCGGAAGGGGGGCCCGGCTGTTTTTTGCCGGCCAGGTTTGGCCGCCAAACCGCCAGGGGCAAAGGTCATCCACCTTCCTTATTCCCTGTCTTTACCGGGGAAAGGCATCCCTTCCTCATAGAAACGGCAACTGCACCGCCCGTGCTCTTTTACCTGGTAGAGGGCGGCGTCAGCCTGCTGGTAAAGCTCGTCCGTATAGCCGGTGGCGGAAAAAGCCCCGCCTGTACTCAGAGAAACCTGCGGCAGGTTATCGGTGGGGTTGAGCAGGGTTTGGTTGATCGCGTTCATCTTTCTCTCCACCATAGCCTGCTGGCTGGGGTCGATCTCGGTAAGGATCACGGAAAATTCATCTCCGCCAATGCGGGAGGCAAAGTCGGTGGTGCGGAAATTTTCCTCCAACAGCTTTGCCACCCTTTTCAGCACCCTGTCTCCGGTTTCGTGGCCATAGCCGTCATTGATCAGCTTAAACTTGTCCACGTCGATAATGAGTATGGCAATGGGTTGCGCCTTTACCCGCAGCACTTCTTTGACCTGGTCAAAGGCGCCCCGATTCATAATGCCGGTGAGGGGGTCATGCTCGGCCTGATGGCGCAAGACCTGCTCGTTGGCGGCGTTGAGCTCGTAAATATTATTGTAGGTCAAAGCCAGGTACTTAAATTCATAGGCCCCGGTGATCTCCATTAGCTTTTCCTCTTGGATGCAGTTGACATAGACCTGCAAGGGCTTGACGATCAGGAAAATGATCATGATGAAGATAAATACGTTCTGCACAAAGAGGATGCTGAAAAAGACCTGCTCCAGCCGCATGGAGTTCTGCAAATCCTGCATACTGGTTTCCTGATTCACCTGGGTAGCCTGGAGCACATCAGAGAGGAAGTAGTCAATATTGGTGCTGATAAGCTGCTTGTTGGCCTGGTACTCGGTGCCAAACACCATTTCACGGGCTGCATCCAGCTTTTCCTCCGGGGATAATTTCTGGTGGGCCGGGCTAAGTTCGGCCTCACCGATCTCCGCAGGCAGGGCGGTCAAGTGCATACCCTCCGCCTCGGCGGCCAAGCGCATGGCATAAATTTCCCGTTCCGTCAGCCGGTTGGAGAAATCTAAGGCTGCCTGTAAGAAGTCCCCGGCCTGTAGGCTTGCCTGGCCGCCCAGATCTTCCAAAGCCTGGTCCCGGCGGCGGGTGACATTGACCTCGGTAAAGTAGTTTTTGGCATAGGTAGGATCCAGGGTCACGGTAAACATCCGTACCTGGTCGGTAAGGTAGTCAGAACCGTCGGAAACCAGGGCGGCATTCTGCTGGCAACGGATGTATAAGTCGGTGGCAGCCACCATAGACCGGTAGTTTTGTGCGGCCCGGAAGGTTACAGCCAGCAGGGTGATATACAGCACACAGGAGATAAGGATCATCAGCAGGTTCAGCGTGCGTACCTTCACACCTTTAACGGGCCTTTTCCGTGGGGCAGGGGTATGTAATATTTCCATGGTTTGTCAACTTCCTCTCCGGCGGCAGTTTCCGCCCTGCTTTAGCGCATATGGCCGGTAGCCCTGGGGCCGGGCCCAAACACGTTCCGGCCCTCTTTCCCTGTTTCCCCGGCAAGGTCAACAACGGCACTTTGGGGAATACAAAGGGCTACCCTTATTATAGCCTGTTTTGGCCCGTTTGGGTAGCCCCTTTCGCTATTTTTTTGTGGCGATGCCCCTGTACCGCCGGGCTGCCTGCTTGGGCCTTTGGGCACAAAGGCTTATATGCTGAACATCAGCGCAGCGTAGGTGGGGTAGGGCCAATGTCCGGCGGAAACGCCCCGCTCCATTTCGTCTACCGTGGCCCGCAGGCGTTCCATCGCGGGGATGACCTCATCCCGGTAATGGGTGGCCACAGTAAGGATATTCTCGCTTTGGGTGCGGGGATCCCGCAGCAGATCCTCCAGTTCGCCGGTCTGGGCAAAGGCCCGGTCTATCAGGCCGGAGAGGGATTCTATCAGGCTGGTTTCCGCCATACAGGGCAGGCCAGCCAGTACCTGCCGCTTGGCGGCTATCCCTTGGGCCAGCGTAGCCACATAGCCGCTCACCGCAGGCAAAACCTCCTGCCGTACCATGCCGGCCATGGTCAGGCTCTCAATGTTAAGGGTCTTAACGTACTCCTCCATGATCGTTTCGTACCGGGCCTCCATCTCGGCCTCGGTGTAAATTTTATGGCGTAGGAACAATTCCACGTTTTTCTGATCCAGGTACCGGGGCAAAGCGTCTACGGTAGTGCGCAGGTTCAAAAGGCCCCGGCGCCTGGCCTCCTCCACCCACTGGGCAGAGTAGCCGTCCCCGTTAAAGATGATGCGTTTATGTTCTGCCGTTACCCGGCGTACCAAAGCGGTCACGGCGGCGGGAAGGTCCTTAACGCCGGTAAGCTCCTCGGCAAACTGCCGCAGCTCCTCAGCCACAATGGTGTTCAGCATGATGTTGGGGCAGGCGATGGAAATGGCCGAGCCCAGGGAGCGGAACTCGAACTTATTGCCTGTAAAGGCAAAGGGGGAGGTACGGTTCCGGTCAGTGGTATCCTTGCTGAAGTCCGGCAGCACCCGCACACCGGTTTGCAGCTTTTTCTCCTCTACGCACTGGTAGGGCACGCCCCCCTCTATGGCCTGTAGCACAGAGGTGAGTTCATCTCCCAAAAACATGGAAATAATGGTCGGCGGGGCCTCATTGGCGCCCAGGCGGTGGTCGTTGCCTGCCGAAGCCACGGAGATACGCAGCAGATCCTGGTATTCGTCCACGCCCTTGATGACCGCAGCCAGAATCAGCAGGAAGGGCAGGTTCTCCCAGGGGCGGGGGCCGGGATCCAGCAGGTTCTTGCCCGTGTCGGTAGAGAGGGACCAGTTGTTGTGTTTGCCGCTGCCGTTCACCCCGGCAAAGGGCTTTTCATGCAGCAGGCAGACCAGGCCGTGGCGGTCGGCCACGTTTTTCATCAATTCCATAGTCAACTGGTTGTGGTCGCAGGCAATATTGGTGGTGGTGAAGATGGGGGCCAGTTCGTGTTGGGCGGGGGCTACCTCGTTGTGCTTGGTTTTTGCCAGTACCCCCAGTTTCCACAGTTCCCGGTCCAGGTCACGCATAAAGTCAGCCACACGGGGCTTGATGGCCCCGTAGTAGTGATCCTCCAACTCCTGGCCCTTGGGCGCCTTCGCCCCAAAAAGGGTGCGGCCGGTGAACATCAGGTCCCGGCGCTGTTTGTACAGTTCTTTATCAATAAGGAAGTACTCCTGTTCCGGCCCTACGGTGGTAATGACCTGCTGGGTCTTATCGTCGCCAAACAGCCGCAGGATGGCCAATGCCTGGGTGCTTAGGGCCTCCATGGAACGCAGCAGGGGGGTCTTTTTGTCCAGCACTTCGCCGCTGTAGGAACAGAACGCCGTGGGTATGTACAGCGAATCGCCCTTTACAAAAGCGTAAGAGGTAGGGTCCCAGGCAGTGTAGCCCCTGGCCTCAAAGGTGGCCCGCAGCCCGCCGGAGGGGAAGGAGGAGGCATCCGGCTCACCCTTAATCAGTTCTTTGCCGGAAAACTGCATGATAACCCGGCCGTCACTGGTAGGGGAGATAAAGCTGTCATGCTTTTCGGCGGTAATGCCGTTCAGGGGCTGGAACCAGTGGGTAAAGTGGGTGGCGCCCAACTCTACGGCCCAGTCTTTCATGGCGCTGGCCACGGCGTTGGCCACGGTGATATCCAGTTCTTTGCCCTCATCGATGGTCTTGCGCAGGGACTTATACACGTCTTTGGGCAGACGCTCCATCATCACGTCGTCATTAAAAACGGCGCTGCCGAACAGTTCCGGCACAGATTTGCGGTTTTCAGAACAGCTTCCCATAATCATGACCCCTTTATTCAAAACTTTTAGGGTATGCGCATAGGCGGCACAGCGCCGGAATGCCTAGAACCACCCCATTTTATTGGTACATTTTAATCCTATGCAAATGATTTGTCAACGGGTACAACAAAAAATATTGGGCCGGGTAAAGGAAAGGCCGGGCCTATGCCGGCCGCATGAAAAAAAGTAAATTCCCTCTTGCACTCCGGGCCGGTTTCTAGTACAATAACAAATTGAATAGGAGTGGCTAAAACGACGGCCAAGGAAACAGAAAGGATGTGCTGCGCATGGAGCATACGGGGAAAACGGCGTATCTGGTATTGGAAAACGGAAAGGTCTTTCAGGGCAGGCGGTTTGGGGCCTGCGGCGAGTTAATGGCGGAGGTGGTGTTCACGACCGGCATGACAGGCTATTTGGAAACCATCACCGACCCCAGCTATTGGGGGCAGATCGTAGTGCAGACCTTCCCGCTGATTGGGAACTATGGGGTCATCCCTGCTGATTTTGAGAGCAAATTGGTGGGGCCAAAGGGGTATATCGTGAAATCCTGGTGCCAAGCGCCTTCTAACTTCCGTTCAGAGGGCAGTCTTGACGCCTTTTTTAGAGATCGGGGCCTGGTGGCGCTGGAGGGCATTGATACCCGCACACTCACAAAGCTGATCCGGGAAAAGGGCGTGATGAACGGCATGATCACCGATGACCCAGACAGCGTAGACCTGGCCGCCCTGACCGCCTACAAGGTGCATGGCGCGGTACGGGCGGCCTCTACCAAAGAGATGTACACGGTAGGGGCGGAGAACGCCGGGAAGAAGGTCGCCCTGATGGACTACGGCACCAAGGACAATATCTGGCGGGAACTGGTCAAGCGGGGGGCACGGGTCACCGTATGCCCTTGCACCACCACCGCGGCGGAGATTGCCGCTTTGGATGTGGACGGCATCATGCTCTCCAACGGCCCCGGCGACCCGGCGGAAAATGTGGAACTCATCGCCAACCTGAAGGAGATTTGCGGGCTGAAAAAGCCCATGTTCGGCATCTGTATTGGCCACCAGTTGATGGCCCTGGCCCAAGGGGCCCGTACCCAAAAGCTGAAGTACGGCCACCGGGGGGAGAACCAGCCCGTAAAAGACCTGGAAACCGGCCGGGTGTACATCACCAGCCAGAACCATGGCTATGCGGTGGTGGGGGAGAGTATAGACCCGGCTGTGGGCCGGGAACTGTACGTCAACGTGAATGACGGCACCTGCGAGGGGGTGGGGTACACGGCCATGCCTGCCTTTACCACCCAGTTCCATCCAGAGGCCTGCGGCGGCCCCCTGGATACAGCCTGGCTGTTCGACCGGTTCTTTGCCCTAATGGGGGCCTGACCGTGGAGCGGGGCAATACAGACTGGGGGCGCTCGGTAGCCGGGGTGGTGCTGCGGGAAGGCAAGGTGCTGCTCTGCCGGCATACTTACGGCAAGGGCCGGGGCCTGTTGATCATACCGGGCGGCTATATCGAACGGGGGGAACAGCCCCAGGACGCGGTGCGCAGGGAACTGCTGGAAGAAACCGGATTGACCGTGGAGCCCGAACGGCTGCTGGGGGGGCGCTTTAGCGAGAAGGACTGGTACGCAGTTTTTGCAGCGGCGTATGTGTCCGGCCAGGCTGTGTCCGACGGGGATGAAAACGACCTGGTGGTCTGGATGGACGTGGAGGAGGCCCTATGCCGGGAGGATGTGCCCGGGCTGACAAAAACGCTGATCTGCCGGGCGTTGGCGGGTGGTGGGCTTGGGCCCCTGCCCTACGATACCCCCGCCGGCCCGGTGGAGGGAAACCTTTATGCCCGCCCATTGCCGGCTATGGATGAAAAAAGGGAGGATAAATATGCCACTGAATAAGGAAATCAAAAAAGTATTGGTAATCGGCTCCGGCCCCATTGTCATCGGGCAGGCGGCGGAGTTTGACTACGCGGGCACCCAGGCCTGCCGGGCCCTTCGGGAGGACGGCATTGAGATCGTGTTGGTCAACTCCAACCCGGCCACCATTATGACCGACCGGGCCATGGCGGACCGCATCTATATTGAGCCCCTTACCCTGACGACTGTTAAACGCATTATTGAGAAGGAAAAGCCCGATAGCATCCTCTCCGGTTTCGGGGGCCAGACAGGGCTGACCCTCTCCATGCAGTTGGCCAAAGAGGGCTTTTTGGCCAGGCATAACGTACGCCTGCTGGGAGCCGGGCCGGAAACCATCGACAAGGCGGAGGACCGGCAGTTGTTTAAGGATGCCATGGAGCGTATTGGCCAGCCCTGTGTGCCCAGCAAAGTAGTCACCACCGTAGAGGGCGCCGAGGCCTTCGCCGGGGAGATCGGTTACCCGGTGATCATCCGCCCGGCCTTTACTTTGGGGGGCACCGGCGGCGGCATCGTCAATGGTCCCCAGGAGTTGCGGGAGGTGACGGCCAACGGTCTGGCCCTATCCCCCATTACCCAGGTGCTGGTGGAAAAGAGCATCGCCGGGTGGAAGGAGATCGAGTTCGAGGTGATGCGGGACGGTATGGGCAATGCCATCACCATTTGCTCTATGGAGAACCTGGACCCTGTGGGTGTGCATACGGGCGATTCCATCGTCATCGCCCCGGCCGTCACCCTCTCCGACAAGGAATACCAGATGTTGCGCACCGCCGCCCTGGATATTGTCAACGAACTGGGGGTAGAGGGGGGCTGCAACTGCCAGTTTGCCCTGCACCCGGAAAGCTTTGAATACGCTGTCATCGAGGTAAACCCACGGGTGAGCCGCTCCTCGGCCCTGGCCTCTAAGGCTACAGGATATCCCATCGCCAAGGTGGCCACCAAAATTGCCATTGGCTACCGGCTGGACGAGATCAAAAACGCCGTAACCGGCAAGACCTACGCGGCCTTTGAACCCTCCATCGACTATGTGGCGGTGAAGTTCCCCAAGTGGCCCTTTGATAAGTTTGTGTACGCCAAGCGGGACCTGGGCACCCAGATGAAGGCTACCGGCGAGGTGATGAGCATTGCCGACAGCTTTGAAATGGCCTTGATGAAAGCCGTGCGGGGGGCGGAGCTCTCTTCAGACGGCAAAGGGTTGGACACCCTGAATTTGCCCAAGTTTGCCAACGAAACGGATGAAACCTTGCTGCGCATAGCAGAGCACGCCACGGACGAGCGGATATTTGCGGTGTACGAACTGCTGAAACGGGGCCGCTCCGTGGATGAGATCCATCAGTTGACCATGATCGACGAGTGGTTCCTTGCAAAACTCTTGAACCTGCTGGACTATGAACGGGAACTGGCCGGAGGCCGGCTGACGGAGGAACTGTATACCAGGGGCAAGCGGCTGGGGTACCCGGACAGCACCATTGCCCGGCTTTCCGGCTGTGAAGTAACTTGGCCCCGGCAGACCACCTTCCGCATGGTGGATACCTGCGCCGGGGAGTTCGCGGCCCACACCCCCTATTTCTACGCCTCTTACGACACCCCGGAAAGCGGCGGGGAGGACGAGGCCCTGGAGTTTATCCGGGACAAGGGGGGCAAGCCCACGGTGGTGGTGCTGGGCTCCGGGCCCATCCGCATAGGCCAGGGCATAGAGTTCGACTACGCCAGCGTGCACTGCGTGATGTCCCTGCAAAAGCTGGGGTATCAGGTGGTCATCATCAATAATAACCCCGAAACGGTTTCCACGGACTTTGACACCGGCGACCGGCTGTACTTTGAGCCCCTTTCGCCGGAGGACGTAATGGATATTATTAAAATAGAAAAGCCCATCGGTGTGGTAGTGGCCTTTGGCGGGCAGACCGCCATTAAGCTCACCAAGACCCTGGCCCAGAATAACATCCCCATTTTGGGCTCCTCCGCTGACACCATTGACATGGCCGAGGACCGGGAGCGCTTTGACGAACTGCTGGAGCGGGCGGGCATCAAGCGGCCGAAAGGCTCCACCGTTACCACAGCCAAAGAGGCCCTGGAAACGGCGGAGCGGCTGGGGTATCCGGTGCTGATGCGCCCCTCCTACGTGTTGGGCGGGCAGAATATGATCATTGCCACCTGCCCGGAGGACATTGAAGAGTACATGGAGATCATTTTGGGCAACAAGCAGGATAACACGGTGCTCATTGACAAGTATCTTTCCGGCATGGAGATTGAGGTGGACGCCATTTGCGACGGGGAGGAGATTTTAATCCCCGGTATTATGGAACACGTAGAGCGTACAGGCATCCACTCCGGGGACAGTATTGCCGTGTACCCGGCGTCGGACATCGACGACGGCATGAGCCAGAAGATCGTTTCCACCACAGAAACCCTCTGCCGGGAGCTGCATGGCATCGGGCTTATCAACCTGCAATATATTATTATGGACGGGGAGATTTACGTAATCGAGGTGAACCCCCGGGCCAGCCGTACCGTGCCCTATATCAGCAAGGTGACAGGGGTGCCCATGTGCGACCTGGCCACGAAAGTGAGCCTGGGCTATAAGCTGCGGGATCTGGGCTTTGGCACGGGGTTGTATAAGCCCTCGCCCTATGTGGCGGTAAAGGTGCCGGTGTTCTCCTTTGAAAAGCTGGCCGATGTGGACACCCACCTGGGGCCGGAGATGAAGTCCACCGGCGAGGTGCTGGGCATTGGCAACTGTGTGGAGGAGGCCCTTTATAAGGGGCTGATCGCCTCAGGCCACCAGATGAAGAAGGGCGGTGGGGTGTTCATTACCGTGCGGGACCAGGATAAGCCGGAGATTGCGGAGATCGCCAAGAAATTTGACCGGCTGGGCTTTAAGCTGTTTGCCACAGGGGGTACGGCGCTGCTGTTGTTTAAGGCCGGGCTGCCTGTGCAGGTGGTGGATAAGATCCACGAGAACCCTGCCCGCAATACCATCTCCCTACTGGAAAGCGGGGAGGTAAACTACGTGATCTCCACCTCGGCCAAGGGCCGCAACCCGGCCCGGGACAGCGTGAAGATCCGCCGCAAGGCCAGCCTTTTGGGCATCCCCTGCCTGACGGCCATCGATACGGCCAACGCCCTGGCGGACTCGCTGATGAGCCGCTATACCCCGGAAAATGTCGAACTGGTGGATATCAACGACCTAAAACCGGCCAAGCAGCGCATCCGCTTTACCAAGATGTCTGCCTGCTCCAATGACTATATCTATGTAAACTGTTTCGACCAGAAGAACCGGGTGCCTTCGCCGGAATCCCTGGCGGTGAGCCTTTCCGACCGGCACAATGGCGTGGGCAGCGACGGGGTGATTTTGATCGAACCCAGCCAGGTGGCCGACGCCCGGATGGTCATGTTTAACCGGGACGGCAGCGAGGGCTGGATGTGCGGCAACGGCATCCGCTGTGTGGCCAAGTATTTGTATGATAACGGTATTGCCAAAGGGGAGCCTGCCGGCGTAGGCCGGGCCGTACTGCGCATTGAAACAAAAAGCGGTGTGAAGGAGTGCACGGTTATCACCAAAAGCGGGCTGGTAAGCCAGGTGGCCGTCAACATGGGCCAGGCCCAACTGGCGCCGGAGAAGGTGCCTGTCAACCTGGGCGGCGGGCCGGTAGTGGGCCGCCGTACGGAGATTGCCGGAGATAATTGGGAGATCACCTGCTGTTCTATGGGCAACCCCCATGTAACCGTGTTTGTACCTTCGGCAGACAAAGCCGATGTGGAACTGCTGGGCCCGAAGTTCGAGCACGACCCGTTGTTCCCGGAAAAGGTGAACGTAGGGTTTGTGGAGGTGATTGACAGCCGCACCCTGAAGGCGCGCATCTGGGAGCGGGGCAGCGGCGAAACGATGGCCTGCGGCACCGGCACTTGCGCGGCGGTAGTGGCGGCTACGCTGAACGGCTACTGCCAGAAGGGCCAGGATATCCGGGTGATTTTGAAGGGCGGCGAGTTGAAAATCAACTATACAGACGACCGGGTGCTGATGACCGGCGAGGCGCTGAAGATTTACGATGGCGAAGTAGAGGTTTAACGGCCTTGCGGTTTTGGACGCCCTACGCACTGGAAGGCAGGAGGACCACAAGAGCCTAACGAAAGAAAGGAGAAACAGTTATGATAGACAGGCGGAGTTATTGGAAACGGGCGGCTTGCGCTATACTGGCGGTGCTGCTGGCGGCATCCCTGGCGGCCTGCGGGCAAGGGGAGGAGCCGTCCTCGTCTACAGGGAGCAGCAGCCAGGCCCAAAGCGGGGCCGGCGAGTCTAAGGCTACGGACAGCGACCTGGTACCGGAGGGCGCGGCCCCGCCGCCGGTGTCGGACAGCGACCTGGTGCCGGAGGAGGACCCGCCCCCGGCCTCGCCGGGGGACTTGGCGGTGGTATATGACCCGATGGTGGCCGCCGGGGCGTATTCGGATCACGGAGCGCTGTTTGCGGACATCCAGCGTAACGGCAAGGATTTGCCGGCTTATGTGTGGTGGGTCAACGAGCAGGTACTGCGGGAGGCGTTTGGGATAGACGGTTACCTGGACGGCCAGAGCAGTGAAGGGGTGGCGCATTTTTCCTGCCAGCAGAGCAAGGGGCGGGAAGATACCGCCAAGCTGTATGGGCTGACCGCTGCCCAGATGAGAGAAACGGAGATGAAAAGCTGGCCCTACGCCTCCTGGGCGCGGCTGGCGGACTCTTTTGACTTTTATGTGACGCTGCGCACGGCTACCCAGCCGCCTCAGCCCGACGCCTGGGACGTGGCGAGCTACCGGCCCGTAGAGGACGAGAGGAGCGCTGAAAGGCTGATGGCAGGCCCCAATAACGGGGCGGGGACCCCGACCCCTAAGTCCGTTTCCGGGGACCGGCAGCCTGTGGAGGATTACCAGCCCCCGGTATGGGAGGCTGTGGAGGGCCACGAGGGCTATGAGCAGGCCGTGGTGGAAGAAACCGCCGGGGGCGCGCCCCTAGCCGTGCGCCTGCGCTGGCAAGAGGACGGGCATTGGTTCTTGTGCCAGATACCCGGCCACAGCCTGGAAAGCTTTTGGGAGGCCGGGGACAGCCTGTGGGAAAAACGGGAACTGCCCGGCGAAATGCCCGCCGATGACGAGTGGACCATTGCGCCCAAAATGGAGGAGGATTATCCCCATGAGGTTGGACCCAGCGAGGTAGCGTGCAGCAGACCGGGAGAAAGCCTATGAAACTACTTTTTAAGCAGAGGATGTTCTCATGGCTGGACAGCTACGACATCTACTATGAGGACGGCAGTGTTGCCTATACGGTAAAGGGGCAACTGGCCTGGGGGCATTGCCTGAAGATTTTTGACCCCCAGGGCTATGAACTGGGCACCGTACAGGAACGGGTGTTGACCTGGCTGCCAAAGTTTGAGTTGTACATGGGCCAGCAGTATATGGGCTGTATCAGCAAAGAATTTACCTTTTTTAAGCCGAAATACAATATAGAGTGTAACGGCTGGCAGGTACAGGGGGATATGTGGGAGTGGAACTACACGATCCTGGGGCCACAGGGCGACCTGATAGCGGCGGTGAGCAAGGAACTGTGGAACTGGACAGATACCTATATCATCGACGTGGCTTTCCCGGACGACGCCTTGTGCGCACTGATGTTTGTGCTGGCTATTGACGCGGAGAAGTGCTCGCGGGATTGAGAGGAGTCCCCCTATGCGTGGGTTCATTTCCATCCTCTGCATTATCTAGGGCTGGTTTCCGTGTTTGCGCCCGCCCCCATTTGGCGGCTGGGCCAGCGTATGCGCTATAAGGAAGAGCGTGAGTTTCCGGGGCCGGGCTGGTGCTGGTTTGAATGGAGGGCGTGGCGATTATCGTTTTGGCCCTGCTGCTGTGGACACAAGTGGATGGGTTATGAATGGGTGGCCGGCACATGATGGTGAGGGAAAGGGCAGAAATCAAAGCGGGAGGTTTTGCTATGAGCGGACAGGTGCTGCATTTTGTAAAAATGCACGGCTGCGGCAATGATTATATCTATTTTGACTGCTTTAAGCAGGCGGTCAGCAGCCCGGAGCGGCTGGCGGAGGTACTCTCTGACCGGCATAAGGGCGTGGGGGGCGACGGTGTGGTACTGATCTGCCCCTCTGAGGTGGCGGATGGCCGGATGCGGATGTTCAACGCCGACGGCAGCGAGGGGGCTATGTGCGGTAACGCCATCCGCTGTGTTGCAAAGTATCTGTATGATGAGGGCCTTTGCGGCAAGAGGGAGATGCGTATCGAAACAAAAAGCGGCGTAAAGGCCTGCCGCATCACCCAGGTGGACCGGGAGGGCGGCAAGGCCTTGGCGGTGGCTGTGGATATGGGCCGGGCCGGGCTGGCCCCGGAGGAGATCCCCGTTAAGCTGGACGGCAGCCGGGTAGTAGGCCGGAAAACGGCGGTGGCCGGGGGAGAATACAAGATCACGTGTGTGTCAATGGGGAACCCCCATTGTGTAGTGTTCGGCGGCGACCCGATGGAACTGGAACTGGAAAAGCTGGGGCCGATGTTTGAAAAGGACCCCCTCTTCCCTGACCGGGTAAACACGGAATTTGCCCAGATTATCGACCCCCATACCCTGCATATGCGGGTGTGGGAGCGGGGCAGCGGCGAAACAATGGCCTGCGGTACCGGGGCCTGCGCCACGGTGGTGGCTGCCTGCCTGAACGGCTTTTGCCCGGTGGGCGAGGACGTGACCGTGCGCCTGCGGGGGGGCGACCTGATGATCAACTACACGCCGGAACGGGTGCTGATGACCGGGGAGGCTGTGCGGGTATTTGAGGGCACGGTGGCGGTTTGAAAGGCTGGGGATAAGGGGGAGGTAGCGGAAGAAAGGACGGCCGGTAGGACGGAAACACAGAAAGCAGAGGGAGGCTGTTATGGCATTTTTTACCAGAAAACCCGAAAATAGCGACGATTTTGCGCCGGTTAGGCATGGAAAACAGGCACATTACAGGCATATAGTTATGGGTTGTGGGGCGGTTCTTGCGGTGGTATTCCTGGGGTCATCCAGCTTTACGATTGTGAACGCGGGGCATACCGGGGTGGTTTCTACCTTTGGGCAGGTGAGCGAGGACGTGTTGCAGGAGGGGTTCCACTTTAAGGCGCCCTGGCAGCGGGTGACGAAGATGGACAACCGTATCGTCAAGCTGGAGGTGTCTACCGAGGCGTTCAGCTCGGATTTGCAGACGGTGAACGTGAACCTGGCGGTGAACTACCGGGTGGATACCAGCAAGTCTTACTCCATTGTGAAAAACGTGGGCACCCAGTATGAGGACGTGCTCATCACCCCGGCAGTGAACGAGGTGATGAAGTCCATTATGGCCCGGTATACCGCGGAGCAGAGCATCACCAACCGCAATGTGATCTCTGCGGAGTTGTTGAATGAACTGAACTCCAAGGTGGGGGAGAGCGGGATCTTCGTTTCGGACATCAACATTATTGACTTTGACTTCAGCGACGTGTATGTGGCGGCTATTGAGTCGAAACAGGTGGCGGAACAGGAAAAGCTGCGGGCGAAGATACAGCAGGAACAGTTGACTATGGAGAAAGAGGAAGAGGCCAACCGCAAAGTGATAGAGGCACAGGCGGCAGCCGAGGTGGCCAAAATAGAGGCAGAGGCCGCGGCCTATGCCGGTGAGAAAGAGGCCACGGCCAACGAGAAGATCGCGGCCTCCCTGACCGCGCCGCTGATTGAATACTATAAGGTGCAGCAGTGGGACGGCAAGCTGCCCACCATTACCGGGGCGGATACCATCATCAGCATGGGCGATACCCAGGGTACCGCCAGCACCCCGGCAGGTAGCACCCAAGGCAGCAGTTCCCAGCCGGTAGAGTAAGGCCAGCCGCGGCCGGTGGGCCGGCTGCCCAAGCCGCGTAGCCGCGCAAAGCTACGCGCTACGGCGATGAACGCGTACGGCCGGCCCGCGCGCACAGGGAACGCTGGTGGGACACGGGGGGATGGCTGGAGGTGGGCTGGCGGCTCTGCTCGTGCCGTGAGCGCTTTGCTGGCCTACGGCCAGCCCGGCTCACGGGGTGGGCGGCTACCCGCCTCCGGCGGCTTAAGGGGCGCTGCCCCTTAAGAATCCTCGCCAGAGGGCCGTGGGCCCTCTGGACTCCCCATATGGCCCGGCCTTTTGGTTTTTAGAAAGAATCAAAAAGGCAGTCCCACTTAGGCGCGATAGGGACGCGTTACCCAATTTGATTGTAAACATTTTAATGGCCCGTTTGGCGGGGCCGTGGGCCCTCTGGACTCCCCATATGGCCCGGCCTTTTGGTTTTTAGAAAGAATCAAAAAGGCAGTCCCACTTAGGGCTTGTTTGAAAAATCGAAAACGTCGTCTTTTTTGCCATAAGAGGCCACTTTCTACGTCGAAAATCCTCGTCAATCGCGAGATTGCCTTGCGGTTTTCTCCTTGAAATTGCCCCCTTCTGGCCAAAAATTCGTCATTTCCTCTATTTTCAAACAAGCCCTAGGCGCGATAGGGACGCGTTACCCAATTTGATTGTAAACATTTTAATGGCCCATTTGGCGGGGCCGTGGGCTTTTCGGGAAAAAACCGAGGGTGGAACGAAAAAAGGAAAAGTAAAAAAGAAAGACCCGATTCGCGTGCGGGGGCTGGGGAGAATAGCGGCACCAGTACGCGGTAATGGGTTTCCAAAGGGCCTGTGGCCCTTTGGCGGGGATTCTTAAGGGGCGGAGCCCCTTAAGCTGGGCAACGGCAGGCAGCGGCAGGTTTGGCGGGACCGTGGGCACTCTGGACACCTAAGGCGGCCCGGCCTTTAGGTTTTCAAAAATAATGAAAAAGTCGGTCCCGCTTAGGCGCAATAGGGATGCGTTACCCAAATGAATTGTAAACGTTGCAAAGGCCCGCTTGGGTTTCCAAAGGGCCTGTGGCCCTTTGGCGGGGATTCTTAAGGGGCGGAGCCCCTTAAGTTGGGCAACGGCGGGCAGCGGCAGGTTTGGCGGGGATCCTTAAGGGGCGGAGCCCCTTAAGCCACCGGGCGGGCCGGCTATCAGGCGGGCAAAAACCACAAAACAAAGGAGAGGGCAAGAGCATGGCAAAGTATATTTTTGTGACAGGCGGCGTGGTATCCGGTTTAGGGAAGGGGATCACGGCGGCGTCTTTGGGGCGGCTGCTGAAGTCGCGGGGGCTGAAGGTGGCCGCCCAAAAGCTGGACCCCTACATCAACGTAGACCCGGGCACCATGAGCCCTTATCAGCACGGGGAGGTTTACGTAACGGAGGACGGGTTGGAAACGGATTTGGACCTGGGCCATTATGAGCGGTTTATTGACGAGGATTTGAACAAGTTCTCCAACCTGACTACCGGCAAGGTATACTGGAACGTGTTGAACAAGGAGCGCCGGGGGGAGTACCTGGGGGAAACGATCCAGGTGATCCCCCACATTACCAGCGAGATCAAAAGCTTTATTTACAGTGTGGGCAGCAAGAACAACGCGGACATTGTCATTACGGAGATTGGAGGCACGGCGGGGGACATTGAGAGCCAGCCTTTTTTGGAGGCTATCCGGCAGGTGAGCCAGGAGGTGGGGCCGCAGAACTCCCTGTTCATCCATGTAACCTTGGTGCCGTACCTGAAGGGCTCCGGCGAGCACAAGTCCAAGCCCACCCAGCACTCGGTGAAGGAGTTGCAGGGGATGGGCATCAACCCCAACATTATTGTGCTGCGCACAGACGTGGCCATTGACGACCCCAGCATCTTCCAAAAGATCGCGCTGTTTTGCAATGTGCGGCCGGACTGCGTCATCGAGAATTTGACCATCCCGGTGCTGTACGAGGCGCCTATTATGCTGGAGAAGTCCAAGTTCTCGGACATTGTGTGCCGGGAACTGGCCCTGAGCACCCCGGAACCGGATATGAGCGAGTGGCTGCATATGGTGGACAAGATACGGGGGCGCAAACGCAGCGTGCGCATTGCCCTGGTGGGCAAGTACGTGAAACTGCACGACGCGTACCTCTCCGTGATGGAGGCGCTGGCCCACGCGGGCTATGACCACAGCGCCAAGGTGGACATTGACTGGGTGGACTCGGAGATGCTGAACGAGGAGAACATTGCCACCCGGCTGGGGGACTGCCACGGCGTGATTATACCCGGCGGCTTTGGCAGCCGGGGCATTGAGGGCATGGTGCTGGCGGCCCAGTTTGCCAGGGAGAAGGGCGTGCCCTACCTGGGCATCTGCCTGGGGATGCAGGTGGCGGTGATCGAGTTCTGCCGGCACGTGTGCGGCATTGCGGACGCCAACTCCGGGGAGTTCGACGAGTATGGGCTGAACAAGGTGATTGACTTTATGCCCGACCAAAACGCGGACATCAACAAAGGGGGCACCCTGCGGCTGGGCAGCTACCCCTGCCAGATTGTGCCGGGCACCAAAATGGCCGGGTGCTACGGGCAGGAACAGATCGACGAGCGGCACCGGCACCGGTATGAGTTCAATAATGAGTACCGGGAGGCGGTGGAGCAGAAGGGGATGCAGATCAGCGGCACTTCCCCGGACGGGCGTTTGGTGGAGGCCGTGGAACTGCCGGCGCACAGGTTCTTTGTGGCAGGGCAGTTCCACCCGGAGTTTAAGAGCCGGCCTAACCGGGCCCACCCGCTGTTTAAAGGCTTTGTGGGCGCGGCGGTGGCCTATAGCGAGGAGAAAAAGGTTGACAAGCCATAACCTTTCTGCTATAATTTTTTGATTTAACCCTTCTGCGCGCAAATGTAGGAAACAGGGCCTATCCGCCCGCCTGTAGGGCGGGGCATAGACGGCAAATGTTTCCTGTTATTTCCCGCAGAAAGCATAACCCAATCAAAAAAGGAGGCACTTAGCATGACAGGTTTAAAACGGGGCACGGTGCGCCTTTGCCCCCACGACCCCGGCTGGGCCCGGGAGGCCGGGAAGGCCATAGAGGTGCTGCGGGAGGTGTTCGGCCCGGCGGCGGTGGATATCCAGCATATCGGCAGCACGGCCATAGACGGCATACAGGCGAAACCCATTATAGACATTGCGGTGGGGGTGCACGGCTTTGGGGGCCTGCCTTTGGAAGGGCTGGAGGCAGCGGGCTTTCAAAAAAGGCATAACCGCTTTAGCAGCAACCTGCTGTATGTGCTGGAGACAGAGGAGCGGGTGCGGACCCATCAGGTGCATATATTGCTGTACGACAGCCTGCAATGGCACAATTATGTGGACTTTCGGGACTACATGAACGCGTTCCCAGAGAAGGCCGCGGCGTACGAGGCCCTTAAGCAGGGGCTGGCGGCCACCTGCAGGGATGTACAGACCGTATACACGGACGGGAAACGGGACTATATGGAAGAGGTGCTGGCTGAGGCCAGGGCATATGCCCGAAACGGCGGCAACCGGACCAACCAAAACGGGAAGGATGATAGTAAATGAAACTGAACGGCAATTTTCAAAATCTGGAGCAGAGCTACCTGTTTGTGACCATCGCCAAAAAGGTGAACGCATACACCGCGGCCCACCCGGAAAACCGGCTGATCCGCATGGGCATTGGCGACGTGACCCTGCCTTTGGCCCCGGCGGTGATAGAGGCCATGCACAGGGCCACCGACGAGATGGCCAAGAAGGAGAGTTTCCGGGGGTATTCCCCGGACAGCAGCGGCTACCCCTTTTTGCGGGAGGCCATTGCCGGGTACTACCACGGCTTTGGGGTGGACGTAAAGCCGGAGGAGGTCTTTGTAGGGGACGGGGCCAAAAGCGACGTGGGCAACGTGGTGGACCTGTTTGACAACGCCAACACGGTGCTGGTGCCGGACCCGGTGTACCCGGTTTATGTGGATACCAATGTGATGGCCGGGCGGAAGATTGTGTACGCGGACGCCAATGTGGACAACGGGTTCTTGCCCATGCCCAAAGAGGGGCACCAGGCGGATATCATCTACCTGTGCTCCCCCAACAACCCCACCGGCGCGGTGTACAACAGGGAACAACTGAAGGCCTGGGTGGACTATGCGCTGGAGCAGGGGGCGGTCATCTTGTTTGACGCGGCCTATGAGTGCTTTGTGGGCCCCGGCCTGCCCAGGAGCATCTTTGAGATACCCGGCGCGGAGAAATGCGCCATTGAGTTCTGCTCCCTTTCCAAGACCGCGGGCTTTACCGGGATGCGCTGCGGGTATACGGTGATCAAGCCCCAGTTGGCCTTTGACGGGGTGCAGGTGGCCAAGCTTTGGGAGCGCAGGCAGGGGTGCAAGTTCAACGGCGTCAGCTACGTGACCCAGCGGGCCGCCGAGGCGGCGTTTACCCCGGAGGGCCAGCGGCAGGTGGCGGAGAACATCGCCTACTACAAGCGCAACGCGCAGGTGATGATGGAGGCCATGGAGGAAATGGGCCTGTGGTATACAGGGGGCAAAAACTCTCCCTATGTGTGGTTCCAGTGCCCGGAGGGCAGGGGGAGTTGGGAGTATTTTGACTACCTGCTCAACGAGAAAGAGATTGTAGGCACGCCGGGGGCCGGCTTTGGCAAAAACGGGGAGGGCTGTATGCGCCTTTCCGCCTTTGGGGACGCGGAAAAGACCAAGGAGGCCATGGAGCGGCTGAAGAAGGGCTAATGGGGGCATATGCTTTCCGTTGGCCGGCGGTGATGGCGGAGATTGTGCGGGGCCGGCCTCTTTGGAGCCCATGAACTGTGGCTACGAGGGGCTGGAAGGGTTTTTGCAGGCGGCCTATGGGAAAGGGGCGGCATTAGAAAAAATAAGGCGGTGAAGATTATGACAGTGGGGAAGTACATCCTGGCCATTGACCAGGGGACGACCAGCTCCAGGGCCATTTTGTTTGACGCTTTGGGGGGCATTGCCGGTATGGGGCAGAAGGAGTTCCGGCAGATATACCCCCAGCCGGGCTATGTGGAGCACGACGCGGTGCAGATATTGCAGACTACCCTGTACGCCATGCGGCAGGCCGTGGCCGCGGCAGGGGCGACGGCGGCGGACATTGCGGCCATTAGCATTACCAACCAGCGGGAAACCACCGTGGCCTGGGATGCGGATACCGGGGTGCCCATTTGCCATGCCATTGTGTGGCAGTGCCGCCGCACGGCCCCGGAATGCGAGCGCCTGCGGGCAGCGGGTATGGCCGGGTACATAAAGGACACCACCGGGCTGCTCATCGACCCCTACTTTGCGGGCACCAAGATGAAGTGGGTGATGGACCATGTGCCCGCGGCAAAGGCGCTGGCGGCCAAAGGGCGGCTGCGGTTTGGCACCATTGACTGCTGGCTGGCTTACTCCCTGACCGAGGGGCGGGCCTTTGTGACGGATGTTTCCAATGCCTCCCGGACGATGCTGATGGATTTGCGCCGGCAGTGCTGGGACGAAACCCTGCTGAAGGAGTTGGGCATACCCCTGGGCGCTTTGCCGGAGATTGTGGCGTGCGGGCAGGTGGTGGGCTATTGCGGGGCCGATGTGCTGGGCAGGGAGATACCCATTGCGGGTATGGCCGGGGACCAGCACGCGGCGCTGTTCGGCCAATGTTGCTTTGAAAAGGGCATGGCCAAGAACACCTACGGCACCGGCTGCTTTGTGCTGATGAACACCGGCGATGCCCCTGTGCCCGCCCAGGGCCTGCTGACCACCGTGGCCTGGAAACTGGGGGGCAGGACCACCTATGCCCTGGAGGGCAGCGCTTTTAACGCGGGCTCGGCCATCCAGTGGCTGCGGGACGAGCTGGAGATCATCCGCACGCCCCAGGAGGCTGACCGGCTGGCGGAAACCGTGGAGGACACCGGGGACGTTAGCTTTGTGCCGGCCTTTACCGGGCTGGGCGCGCCCTACTGGGATATGTACGCCAGGGGGGCCCTGCTGGGCGTGACCAGGGGCACCAAACGGGCCCATCTGTGCCGGGCGGTGCTGGAGAGCATTGCCCTGGAAAGCTATGACCTGGTGAAGGCTATGGAGGCGGAGTCCGGCGTGTGCATGACCGAACTGCGGGTGGACGGGGGCGCCTCCCGAAGCAGGTTTTTGATGCAGTACCAGGCCGATGTGCTGGGCGCGCGGGTCTGCCGCCCCCAATGCCTGGAAACGACGGCTTTGGGCTCTGCCATGATGGCGGGGTTGACGGTGGGGCTGTGGGACAGCCCGGAAAAGCTCTCTGCCCTGTGGCGGGAGGAGCAGGTATTTACCCCCGGCTACCCGGAGGAGCGCCGGGAGAGGGACATTGCCCGGTGGCATAAGGCGGTGGCGTGCAGCCGGGGCTGGGCCCAATAAAGGAAAGGATCAGGAGGTTGACATATGAAACAAAAGGGATGGAAAGGCTTGCTGCTGGCGGCGCTGCTGGCGCTGTGCCTAGGGGCGTGCGGCCAGAAGGAAAGCGGCGGGGAAAGCAGTTCCCAGGCCAGCATGGAGGCGCCCGGCGCGGTGGAAAGCGGGGAAAGCAGTGACGCCGCGGGGCCGGAGGAGAGCGGGCCGGCAGAGGAAGAGCCGGCAGAAAGCGGGCAGGCCCAAAACGATGGCTATGAGAAGTTCAGCCAGGTGGAAATGGGCATGACGGAGAGCCAGGTGCAGGAGATACTGGGCGAGCCCACCCGGATTGACAAAGCCTATTATTACTATAACATCATGGTGAACGGGCAGGAACTGGAGGTCACGGTTTGGATCAACCTGACCAGCGGGCTGGTAACGTACAAGAGCGGCGACTTTTACAAAGGGGGGTACCGGGACGCCTTTGCGGACAGCGCTACGGATTTTTCTGCCGTGGACGGCCTGGACAGCGGCGAACTGGACACCTATGAGGCCTGTGCCGCAGCCTTTAAAACCCCGGGCTACCTGATTGGCCTGGACGAGAGCGGCGAGCAGCGCTATCTGTGGGTGGACAGCAGCGACGGCTACCTGAATGTGTCCTTCCGGCCGGACGGCACGGTGAAATCTTACAGCGGCTACTGCTGAAATGCCCCATAGGGATAAAAAAGAGCGGCTCCGGGAAGGGGCCGCTCTTTGCTGTCCTTTTTTGCGTGGTGGGAGGCTTACTCGACCAGATGCTGTTCCGTCCAGGCGAAGGTAGCGGCGCATACGTCTTTGACGCAGCCCTCGTCCAGGGGGGAGCGCATATCCACCGCATGGGCCAGGTCGATAAAGGTTTTGGTGCCACCCAGGCGGACAAAGGCCATGTACTTGTCCCAGGCCTCGGCCCGGTCCTTTAGGGAGAGGGCGAAGAATTGCAGGCTCATCACCTGGGCCAGGCAGTAGTCGATATAGTAGAAGGGGCTTTGGTAGATGTGCATCTGCCGCTGCCAGCCCGCGCCCCGGCCGTAGAAGGGCAGGTTGTCAAAGTCCAGATAGGGGCGGTAAAGCTTTTCTAGCCGGGCCCAGGTTTCGTTGCGCTGGGCGGGGGTCAATTCGGGGTGGCTATACATCTCGTGCTGGAAGTGGTCCACCAGGCAGCCGTAGGGGATGAAGGTAAGGGCATCCTCTGCGTGGGAGAGCTCGTACTTATCCGTCATGGGCCCAAAGAACAGGTGGTGCCAGGGGGCGGTGAGGAACTCCATGCTCATGGAGTGGGTTTCGCAGCCCTCCATAGTGGGCCAGCGGTTATCGGCCACGGGGATGGTGCGGTCGGCGATATAATTGGCAAAGGCATGGCCGGCCTCGTGGGTGAGCACGTCCACGTCGCCGGAGGTACCGTTGAAGTTGGAGAAGATGAAGGGGTACTGGTAGTCCGGCAGGCTGGTACAGTAGCCGCCGGGGGCCTTGCCCTCTTTGGCCAGCACGTCAAAGAGTTCGTTGTCCAGCATCAGGTCGATAAAGGCACCGGTTTCCGGGGAGAGCTCGTGGTACATGGTTTTGCCCGCGGCCATGATCTCCTCCGGGGTGCCCTGGGGTTTGGCGGAGCCGTCTTTAAACTTGAGGGGGTCGTCGTAGAACTTAAGGGTATCCACACCCAGGCGCTTGGCCTGGCGGGCCTTTACCTGCACCGTGAGGGGCACCAGGTCCCGTACCACCTGCCGGCGGAAACTGTCCAGGCCGGCGGGGGTGTAGCAGTTGCGGCCCATGCGCAGGAAACCCAGGGGCACGTAGTTCTCAAAGCCCAGCTTTTGGGCCTGCTGGGTACGGTTTTTGACCAGCTTATCGTACAGCTCGTCAAACTGGGCCTGGTGGGCGTCAAAGAAACCGCCCTCGGCCTCCACCGCGGCTTTGCGCACGGCCCGGTCGGGATCCTGCTTATAGGGGCCCAGTTGGGCAATGGTGAGGGTTTTACCCATGAACGCCACCCGGGCGCTGGCGTAGAGTTTCTCGTACTCGGTACACAGGCGGTTTTCCTCCTGCATCAGGGGGATGATCTCCGGGGAGAAGGATTTGAGCTCCAGCTCGATATTGAGGAACAAGAGGGAACCCAGTTCTTCTTCCAAGGCGGGGCGGAAGGGGGATTCATACAGGGCGCGGCTGAAGTCCTGGCTTTTTTCGGAAACCAGAGGGTACTGCTCGTCCAGCCAGGCCTGCTCGGCCTCGTAGAAGGGGTCGCGGGTATCCACCGTGTTGCGGATGGAACAGAGAGAGGCCAGGGTGCGGAAATGGGACAGGAGGGCCTCTTTCTCCTTATAAACGGCAAGCTGCCCGGCAGCGGAAGGGGCCTCCTTCAGCCGGGCGGTCAGGGCGTCCAGTTGGGAGAGGAGGGCGGGGGCATCGGGGCGGGTGTAGGGTATTTCGGGAAATTTCATGGGATTGCTCCTTTCATAAAGGGCGATAGTATGGGTTTTGGGGCCATGGTAGGGCATACCTTCATGATACCGCGAAAGGGGCGCTGCGTCAAGGGAAAAAGAGGAAGAAAAAAACTATTAAAATTCACGCCGAGTTCAGAAATTTTTCATATTTATGGGGTATTATAACATCGTGGCCAGCAGAGCCACAGTACGACTCTTTTTCATCATATCCTCATTTTAACTCCTTACTTCCTCTTTTGGAGGCCGTCCTTTGGGCGGCCTTCATCCTTTTTGCAAAAAAACATAAAAAAGCCGAAAAACCTCTTGACAACAGCCTTAAAAGGCGCTATAATAAGCAAGCGTTAAGGAAATCTGCTGGTGTAGCTCAGTTGGTAGAGCAGCTGATTTGTAATCAGCAGGTCAGGGGTTCGAGTCCGTTCACCAGCTCCAAACTGGGCGGTCCGGCCCGATGGGAAGGCCGGACAAGCCTTGTATAAAACTTCATAATTTATGGGGGAGTTCCCGAGTGGCCAAAGGGGGCAGACTGTAAATCTGTTGTCGACGACTTCAGTGGTTCGAATCCACTCTCCCCCACCAGCAGCGTGACGCTGCACCCAATTCGCGCACCTACATTTGTGGGTGCGCGAACTTTTTTGCCCGCGAATGACTTGCATAACAAAGTGGATATTGCGGATAAAGTTTCAACTTGCTTTTTTCGTGAGTTAGGCGTGGCTCCGTCGGCTTTTTGTCTTGACCCACACGCGGAAATAAACGGAAACGGCTGGCTACTTCCGGGTAGGAAGTTCCAGCCGTTTTTGGCTTACTGACCTGCTTTCACATGACTTTGTCCATAAAATTTCCCATCTTTTCTGCGGCTTGCTCCTGCTTTTGGCGGGTTGCGTGGGTGTAAGTGCGGAGGGTGAATCCCGCATCGTAGTGGCCCAGCATACTGCTGACGGTTTTTACGTCTATGCCATTTTGTAGTGCGGCAGTGGCGAATGTGTGCCTCAAAGAATGGAACGGAATATAACTCAATCTTGCTGACTTTAGTATTCTCTTGTGTAGGGTTACGATTGAATCTGGATAGTACATCTCGCCGGTGCGAGTAGATGGGAACATATAGGGATTTTCCGGGTGCTTGAGGTGCTCACGTTGGAGTAACTCTACTGCTTTCTGTGGGATTGACACCAGCCTGACGGACGTTTCCGTTTTGGGTCGGGTGATTACGATGTTGCCGTTTTCATCGCGGGTGGCCTGCTTACTGACGCTTATCGTCTGATTCTTAATGTCCAGGTCTGACCAGAGGAGCGCTACCAGCTCGCCCTTTCGCAGTCCACTGACCAGCTCCAGGTAAAACATGGGGAGGACATGGCGGCGGTCGGCCTCGTCAAGATAGGCTTTCATGTCCTCGGCAGGGAGGAACTTCATTTCCTTTTTCTCCAACTTTGGGGCAATGCAGTCATCGGTGGGGTTGCGTTGAATGAGCCGTTCCTTGACCGCCCTGTCCAGTGCGTTGTGGAGCATGAGGTGGATGCCGCGCACGGTGGAGGCGCTTAAGCCAGGTGATTTTTTCTTCTGCGCCTCTCGCAATCTGCCGTTTTCGCGGAGGTCTTGGTATAGCTTTTGCAGGTCGCGGCTTGTCAGCTTGTTTAGCTTGATGTTGCCTATCCGTGGGTTTACATGAAGTTCAATGCTCCGGCGGTAGTATTCGGCGGTGGAAACCCGCACATTTGGCTTGGCGTAGAGCGTGTACCAGTTTATCAACCATGAACCTACCGTGTAATCGTCGGAGCGGGCTACGTCCAAATCCTTGGCATCGTCCATTGCCGCGGCCAGCTTTTCTTTGACTTCTGCTTGGGTCTTGCCCAGCACGTTTTTGATGATTCGCTTGCCGGTGGCGGGGTCGTAGCCAGCCGTGTAGCGGCCCTCCCAGCGGCCATCTTTGCGTTTGCGTATGTTTCCCTCTCCATTTGCTCTCTTTTTTGCCATAAAACGGCCCCCTTTCTCAGCACACCACAATACCACACCCTGCCGAGAAAGTCCACAGACATTTTCCTTACTTTTTTCGGCTTTCGCAAAGCCGTATTCTTTGTTTAGCGGCGCAAATTTTGAGGGGGTCAGTCATCGTAATATCCGGCCAAAATATCTTCAAAACTCACCTTGCCACGGGTGCGACGCACATTATTTATGGCCTCGTGGCGCATCTCCTCCACCTGCTCCGGCGTGTACTCGGAAAGCTCTGTCAGTACACGCATCACCATCTCAAGCTGGACTGCATAACGGAACAACCCCTTTGATATGGCTTTTGCATTATCCTCGGATAACCTCAAAACCGCCTCGGCCAGTTTATCGCCCAAGATGTCATTATCCTGCAAATCACTATCTGCTATGAGGCTTTCAACCGCTCTTGTGAACAGTTCATTCCGAGAAGAAAATCCATGTTCTTTTGCAAACCTGTCTGCTCGTTTGACCAGACCTCTGTCTAAATACAGGCTTATCCGCTGCATATTTTCTGAATCCATAAAGCGCCTCCGAAATCGCATTACACCAACTTGTGACACCTAAAAGAATCCCGGTGTTCCGCCGTTTCTGCCCACTCGCAACCCCTAACTTAACACCCAATCCTCATTTGCGACCCTACTCTGACACCTATCTTATCACATCTGAAAACTCCCAAAAAGCCCGTAGTTTCTAGCCCTCCCGCCCGGCTCTGCCGGACGGTGTGGACTGCAAAGGCGCCGACCTTGGCGCCTTGCTTTCTCCTGATTGTTTTTCGACCATGCTTTTTCTGTTCTCTCTGGCTGGATTATCTTCCATTTCAGTGCATATCTTTGTAGAAAGTTTGCGCCGTTGCTCACGGAGGATTTGTGCCACTGCTGGAGGCAAGACCGGTGCCCCTCACAAATCGCCACAAATGCCCTCACAGGTTGTTTTAAGCCGGTGGCCGGCTAACTTTACCTCCAGCCACCCAATCGCCCGAAACAGCCCTCGCATGGTGCAACAGCAGCTAACTTGCGTGAATGCGCTTTGTGGAAAAGATCCATCTTTGTTTTCATTAAAAACGAGAATGGCGCAGGGGGGTGGGACACTGGATCCTAACGCCGCAATTATGATTGTTATACTTTTTTCCAAAGCAGCGTATTGTTTTCAAACATGAAATTCAACTTTCCGGAATCCTTCAGCCACGCCAGATAAGAGCGGACAGTGCTGCCCACCAAAACATACTGCTCAAAATTTATGGTCAGCCCGTAGTCTGTAAACAGCTTTTGCAGAATTGTTTCAAAGCAAAGCGGCTCCTTGCAAATGCCGACTATTTTCTCTGCAATCTCCAGTACCTTATCCATGTTATATTGCGCAAGGTCAGCCACATCTTTAGTGGCAGCGGCATGGGCCGGAATAAACATTTTTGCTCGCATAGTTTTGACTCTTTCCAGTGTTTTTAGGTAGGCGGCAATGTCATAAATAAAGCCAATCTGATACTTATCCAGCGTTTCCTTGCTGGACAGACAGTCCGCCAGATAGACTATATCATCAGGTGTCCGCAAGCCCACCATATCAAAGAAATGCCCTGGCAGGGGGATGATCTCAAAACCCTTTGGGATAAATTCCTGGGTCAGTTCCTGGGCGTCGCTTTCCTGCGCCATGAGAAATTTGTGCCGCAGCTCCTTACACGGACAGCCGCCGTATAGGAAGGACGGCTCTAAAACAGGGTGTCGGGTGAAAGCGCATTCGATCCCCGGAGTGTAGACTTTGCACCCGGTTTGGCCTTGCAAATACTTGTTACCGCCGATATGGTCGGCGTTGGAGTGGGTGTTGTAGATGGCGGTGAGGTGCCATCCGTTTTCGTCCAGGATGCGTTTCACTTTTTTGCCGGCCTCCTTGTCGTTGCCGCTGTCAATCAGGCACACATCCTGCTCATTCAGTTTCACTAGCCCAATTTTAGCTGGACTTTGGATGTAATAACTCTGCTCTGAAACTTGTATCAGTTCGTACATGATATTACCTCCCCATTTGGATGTATACGCATTATAGCACACCTGCACAGAAAGTCAAACATTGCCCTTGCATATACCGCGCTCACGGAGTATGATGAAGTAATCCAGTTACGTCAATAAACCGTCCAGTTGCGGCAAACGCCTTTATCGCGGCGCCCATTGGAACGATAAACACATAGAGGGAAGTAACATGATAAAAATAGCGATTTGCGACGATGAAACCAATACCCGCGTCTACCTCATCTCCCTGATCCTGGCGCGGCGCTGCCCCTGCGAAATCACAGAGTACGCCTCCGCCGATGATTACCTTGCGGATGCCCGAGGGACCGACCTGCTCTTTCTGGACATCGAGTTGGCCCCCGACCGTCCGGACGGTATGACGCTGGCCCGGGAGATACGGCAACAGTCAGCCGGACCGCTGCCGGTGATCGTCTTTGTGACCGGCTACGAGCGGTATGTGTTCGATGCCTTTGACGTAGGCGCGTTCCAATACCTACTGAAACCGGTGGACGAGGGGAAGTTCGCCCAGGTCTTTACCCATGCCGTGAAGCGGATACAGTCCCTCCGGGAAACCCATCAGGAAAGCCGCGTGCTGACCCTCAAGTCTGCCAACACCAGCAAAACGGTGCCGCTGGGCAGCATCTACTATATCGAGAGCCGCGACCACAAGGTTGTGTTGCATTTGAAGGATCGCCAATTTGCCTATTACGCAAAAATCCGGGATTTGGAGGACGAACTGCAAGGCCAGTTTTTCCGCATCCACAAGGGCTATCTGGTGAACCTCTCCTATGTGGACGGCTACACCAGAGCTGAGGTGGAGATGGCCAATGGTGACCGGCTGCTGCTGTCCAAGTACAAGTATCAGGATTTTGTCAAGGCGTATCTCCGCTTTTTGAAAAGGGGGGCGGGGCTATGAGCGAGGCGGGTTTTGCCCTATATAACCGGGCCTTTCCCATTGTGGTGGAGCTGCTCTATGCCCTCTGCTTGTCCATGTTCCTGCGCCCGTTTTTGGGTGACCGCCGGTGGCAAAAAGCAGCGGTGGTGTTCACTCTCCATCTGGCTGCCTCCCTTATCTGGGACAGAGTCCCCATGCCCCAGGGTGCGTTTACGCTGATTGTAACTTTGCTGCTGTTGATAGCAGCGCGGCTCCTGGAACTGAAAAAATCCCTGGCGCTCCTGCTGGGCCTGCTGTTCTGGAACGCCAAAATATCCAGCGCCTTGACCGTGGAGAGTCTGTACTTTATGGCGGAGCGCCTGCTCCCCCAGCCGGTCAGCCCGCCGGAGGTGGTCTATCTCCGTAGCGCCATACTGCTCACCATGCTGGCTGTGTCCCACGGTATCGTGCTGGGCGCAATGCTTACCATTTTGGTTCGGCAATTGAAAAAGCGCGGGTTCACGCTCCGGCCACGAGAACTGTGCTATTTATGCCTGATCCCGGCGGCAGGTATCCTGTTCGGCCAGGTGATCTCCAACCTGCTGGTGGAGGTCAAGGACGGCGTTCTGCTGGAACTCTATGAGTGGCACCCGGCGTTACTGGCGGTGGTTCCGGTGATGGCGCTGCTGTTCTATGGAGGCTCATGTCTGACCATTTCCTTTCAGCAAGGGATGGACGCGTTGCAGGAGGAGCGCGAAATCCTCTTTGTGGAGCGCCAGCAGGCCCAGGCGATTCAGGAGCGCATCCGCCAGGTGGAGCGGTTCTACCGGCAGGTGCGGGAGCTGAAACACGAAATGCGAGGGCATCTGACTAATTTGAAGGGCCTGGCGAGTACCGGCGAGTATGACAGCCTGGAAGACTATATTGCGAAAATGGACGGTAGCATCAGTGGGTTTGAGCTGGTAGCCCAGACCGGCAACCCGGTCACGGATGTGATTGTGGGCGATGTACAGCAGAAATGCCAGAAACAGGGCGTTGAATTTAAGGTGGATTTCCACTACCCCATGTCCGGCAGCTACGACGCGTTTGATGTGGGTATTATTCTGCAGAACCTTCTGCAAAACGCTGTTGAAGCTTGCGGGAAGGTTAGCGATGGTAAGCGATTCATTGGGTTGACCGGAAAGAAAAAGGGACGGTTCTTTTTGATAGAGGTCAGAAATTCTTTTGCGGGCGAGGTGATGTTCGGGCAGGACGGACTGCCGGTCACAACAAAACCGGACGCTCCCATGCACGGCATCGGCCTTGCCAATGTGCGCCGGGAGACGGAGAAGTATATGGGGGAGATGGAAGTCAGTTGCGGGAAGCAGGTATTTACCGTTACGGTGATGCTTCAAAATATTGAATAACGCATGGAGGTAATATTATGTCAATAGCAGCAGTGAGCAATGGCCATGGGATTCAAAGTAGTGACGTTAAGGGCGCAGGTACGGATTATGCCAAAGTCCTACAGAAAAAATATAGTTACTGTAATTCGTCCGCTAGAATAAACGGTGTTCAAACTTCAGTTTCGGTATCATCGTCTTTCTTCGAGAAATGCGCTAAAGACCCGGAAAAGGCCGCCTATTTGGAAGAAAATTTGGCGGCGATACCGGACTGCATTTCATCATTAAAGGCGAAGTGTCTCGGAACGATAACAAATGTGAGCTACCAGATTGACAGCAATGGCGAGATTACCGCCATAATGTCAGGAACAAATGACCCTGATGGAAAAATTGCAAGGGAAAATGCAGAAAAGAAAATCAGGGAACAGCAGGCAGCTAAAAAGTGGCATCTTAACGGCAGAAACAATCTGCATAGGGCGAAAAGTAAATCGGTTAAGCTTGCCACCGAAAGGCTCATCAAAAATGCAAGCTTATCGAATAACAATAAGTTGATTTCAAAAGTTGACAGCATTGAGATATCCGAAGAGGGCCGGTTGGCGGCAGAGCAGGAAAAGGCCGCGCAGGCCGAGCCAGCGGCGGATGAAGAAGAGGACGAGGTCTCCGAGAGCCAGGGGGGCAAGGTGGGGATCAACGCGGGAAAGCTGGCGCGTATGCTGGCGGCGGCAAAGACGCGCTCCCAGGTGCAGGCGGTGGTAGCAAAGATCCAAGCTGATCTGAACCAATGTGACGCCGGGAAAGAACAGGGCATGGACGTGGATGAAGCATCCGTCCAAACTGCGGAGCAGCTGCTGCAGCAGGCAAAGTCTCGCATGGGCAGTGCCGAAAACCGCGAGGCCACGCCGGAAGAAGAACTGGCGTCCGCACTGGCTGGATTGATGTGAGGTGGGCGATATGAGCAATATTTCTTCTATTTTAGGGGCAGGGTATCTGCCGCAATCCAGTTTTCAGGATGGGCGGAGCAGGACATCGGCGGTCAGCTTTCAGGATATGGCGGTGCGGGCGCAATCGCAGGCGGACGGCGTGGAAACGGTGCAGGCACCATCTCTGGAAACTATGCTAAAGGCCAAATACCCCAATATCCACTACCACGTCTTTGATGCCAGCAGCGGCTATTGGCGTACCAGGACGGATTATCCCCATTACTTGTTGTACCAGGACGGGGACAAAGCAAAGGAAACGCTGGAAAATTGGCAGCCCACCGGGGCCAATCCTTTTTACGGCTCCATTGACGGCAGATTTACCGCTCCGAAGGAGATTCACGCCCTAGGAAACGTCCCGCCTGGTAGCAAGGCCGTAGTCATTCACCCAAAGGTGCAGGAGCGCATGGAGCAAGACCCGGCCTATGCTCAAGAGATATATGCCAAAATTGACACATGGTTCGCCTTTGACGTGGCGCGGAACGAGGCCGTTATGCCGGGGAGCACATGGGATATGTCCCAGGCTGTTGCCATCGGAGAGGACGGCAATATTTGCAACGCCTGTTCCTCCAGCGGCGGCGGGGATATCACCTATTCCAGAAGCGGTTCTGACGATGAGGAGAGTTGGTGGGATCTGCGCATGGCCCGCCACGCGGAGTTTATGAAGCTGGCCGTGGAGAGGCAAATTCAGCGGAAGATGCTGGCATCCGAGCTGGCTGCATCTGTAGCGGCGAAATCCCAGCTTGCCGTCATGCTGAACGGTGGGAATTTGCTGGATGTTTTTGGCAACGAGATTGCCGGAATTCCTACTGAAACTGTTCTGGATATCACGCGGACGCAAATTTGGGGCGGTGGGACAATTTTGTGATAACCCCTATCAAAATGAAACGGAAAGACAGGGAGGTAATTGGAAGCGGTACTCCTTGTTAAGCAGCGCAGTTTTTGAGGTCAATTTTGAAAAGGCATGGGGTGATTCTTCCTGCCTTTTCTCTTTTTGACCCACACCCCGACCCACACACGGAAAAACTGTGTGGAAACAGTGGAGTGGATAGGGCGGAAAACCGTCTGAATATGCTCTGGAAAGGTCTATAAACTGCCGGAACCCTCCCAATGTACGCCCTCCACACTGTTTGTAATCAGCAGGTCAGGGGTTCGAGTCCGTTCACCAGCTCCAGCGGGGTGCCCCCGCGGGCAAGTCGCGCACGGACTGTGTGAAAACCGTTAGCCGATATGCCCGCGGGCTGGCGGCACCAAAAATTTAATAAATTTATGGGGGAGTTCCCGAGTGGCCAAAGGGGGCAGACTGTAAATCTGTTGTCGACGACTTCAGTGGTTCGAATCCACTCTCCCCCACCATCCTGTGGATATAAAAAAGATATTCGCTCAAAAAACCGCGCGGTTGCGCGGTTTTTTGATGCCCGGAAGCCTGGATTTCAAAAGTACGAAAATGTGGATGTAAGTAAGCAAAAAATAGATTCGAACCCTCACAATAGCAAAATAAAGAGAAACCGGAGGGCCAGCGGAGACGATCTGCTGGCCCTCTCGCCGTAAAAATACATAGCCGGTCGCTTGGAAACTTTCCCTGAAAACAAGCGACCGGCTTTTTTTATTTCAGGAAGGAGCTGAACCTATGATAACCCTAAAAATCTGGCACGGCCCCATGCGGGCCACGCTGACCCTCCCCCTGCGCGAAGCAGAGATTCAAAAGGCGCTCGTCAAGGCGTTCCACACTGCGCCCTTCAAGGTCACCGCCGACGATATGTCTCCAGAGGCGCTGGCCATGCTGAATGGGAAGGAGATCGATCTGGACGAACTGAACTTCCTCGCCAAAAGCCTGGATCGGTTCACCCCATACGAGCAGGACCAGTTTTGGGCGATTGTACAGATGGAGCAACCGTCAGACCTCAAAGCGCTTATTAACCTCGCCTTTAATATGGAGAGGTACACGTTGGTGCAAAACGTCACCGACCTGGCCGCTGTGGGAAAGAAGTATCTGCTCAATAAGATGGGGCCTCTGCCCGCTTCCGAAATTGACAACCTCGACTTCGAGCAGGCAGGCCGCGAACTGCTGACCAGCGGAGATGGAACTCCCACCACCTACGGCCTGCTCTTCACGAATGAGGACGTACCGTACCGCGAAGTCTACCACGGCGCAACTTTTCCCTACTGCGAACCTCGCCGGGACATTATCGCCGTTGCAAAGATGGAGTACGGCCCCAAAACCGAGTGCCTGTACTTGCCGGAAGATGAACTCGCCGTCATCAAAGCCGCCAGGCGGATGGGCGCGCCGTCACCGGATATGTGCAAGGTGGCGTTCACGGATTTTATGCTGGACGATCCAACCTGGATACAGCACCTGGAAACCATGCTGCGGGATCATGGACTCGGGGCAGCAAATGAACTGGCTGACGCGTTTCCGAAAACCACAGAGGGCTTTGAAAAGCTGGCGGCGGTCGTGGAGTATGCCGACGTTTCCGGCAGTGGAGAGGTCATGAGAATAGCCCGGCATCTGGACGATTTTGTGTTCATCAAAGACGCGGAAATAGACGAAGATGTAGGCCATCACTTTGTCAGTTTTGACAGCGAGTATCGCGTTTCGCCGGAGTTGGCAGACTATATCGACTTTGACGCCCTGGGCAATCAGATCAGTGAGGATCGAGAGGGGCAGTTTGTGGAAGGAGGCTTCGTCTGCATGGACAGCGGCTGTTCGCTGGAAATGATTTTGGACGATGACCTGGACCTTGCAATGAGGGGGATTTAGCATGATAAAAGTTAAAATCGCCAACAAAAACGGGGCAGAACTTGAGCGGGAACTGCCCAGCGACATTCATCAGCTCTACCATGATATGCGGGATGCCGGTATCAGCAAGCCCCCGAAAAACATCCTGCTCCATGACGATAAGGACGTGGAAGTCACCCTGTCCTCCGACAGCAAGATCGGCAACCGCCTGCTACGGGTGTTCGGCAAGAACGACACCCTGGCTGACGCCAACACCGTGGCCTTCGCCGTCAGCACCGCCAGAGAGGAAATTCTCACAGACCTGGAACAGAACATCGTCCACAACCAGTACCTGACGAAAGAAATGCTGTTCGATGACATTCGGGAGATGACCCAGGCTGCCGGGCCGGTCAAGCTGACGTTTTATTGCCCCTTGGTGGGCCAACTGGATGACGGCGGGTGCGACGAGTATATTGAGGTTGGCAGCGGTTTCCTGGCGGCATATCAAGACCAAATCGAGCAGGGCATTGCCGACGAGCAGGCCCCGGAAATGGGTGACATGGCTCAGTACCTGGACAGAAACGCTGGCGTAGCCGCCAAGCTCATGTCGGCTGTTTGGACGGTGGAGGACATGGACGGCAGGCTTCTGGGGCGTATCGATTGTCACCTCAAGGAACCGCTCACGCCGGAAGAAATGGCGGATTTGCGGGAAGAAATCCTAGGGCAATGCTCAGATGGGCTTGGAGAAGGTTTCGAGCAGCGGCCCATCGAAACCGATGAGGGCGACTTGTATGTTTCGTATTGGAACAGCAGTGATGATTATTTTCTCTGTACGGAGGATGAGTTGGACGAGCACCTGGAACCCCATCAAGGAATGGGCGGAATCTGAAGGAGGTTTTCGAGATGAACGAATGGGATAGGCTGCACAGGATGGCTGAGTATTACAAGGCCGAGTACCCCAGTGGCACTCGCATTATGCTGCTGAGCATGGGTGAAGATATGCACCGGGTCGATGACAACACACGCGGTACAGTTCTCACTGTGGACGATATCGGCACCCTGCACTGTAAATTTGACAATGGCCGGTCGCTGGGGCTTATCCCCAGCGAGGACTCCTTCCGCAAGCTGACAGAGGAAGAACTGGCAGAGGAGCAGGAGCCGGATATGGACGAGGATGAAGATGAAGATTTCGGCATGAAAATGTGAGGTGAAATTTAATTTAGTGAAGTGGTCGGATGGCGCATGGCTATCCGATTTTTTGATATGTTCGCGGGGATCGGCGGGTTTCGCTCCGGCTTAGAGGCTGTGGGCGGCTTTAAGTGCGTCGGTCACTGTGAGATAGACAAATATGCAAATCAGGCATATAACGCTATGTATGATACGGAAGGAGAAGTGTTTTTTGCAGACGCCAGAACCATTGACCCGGCAGCGTTGCCGGATATCGACCTTATTTGCGGCGGCTTCCCTTGCCAGAGCTTTTCAATCGCTGGAAAACGGCGAGGATTTGCAGATGACGCCAGAGGAACGCTCTTTTTTGAGATTGCCCGTCTTGCCGCCGCTAAAAGACCTGCATTTCTGCTGCTTGAGAACGTTCCCGGATTGCTTTCGCATGACAACTGCCGGACATTTGCGACGATCCTCAGTACGCTGGATGAACTGGGGTACGATGTCGCGTGGCAGGTGCTTAACAGCAAGGATTTTGGAGTCCCCCAGTCGAGAAAGAGAGTGTATATTGTCGGATATCTTAGAGACCGATGTGCCGGAGAGGTACTTTCTTTCACAGACACAAATGGAGCGGCTCTTAAGCAAGTCTTACCTGGCCCGGAAGGGTGCCGGGTCTACTCCCCCGCCGGAGTCGCCATCACCCTGACAAGCACAGCGGGTGGCTTTGGCGGGCGCAGCGGGCTTTATGACGTGAGCCTGCCCATCAAGGTCATGACGAAAACCGGGTACCAGCTCGCCCACCCCGGCGACAGCATAGACCTGGCCTACGCCACCATGAATACCCGGCGCGGCAGGGTTGGAGATAAGATCGCGCACACTGTTACCCCTGGAAATAATCAGGGGTATTTTTTTATTGACCTGAACGAAAGCCCTGAATTGACGGAGAATGCAAGGTGTCTGCTAGCTAACCAGGATGCGGGTATTGGCAAGTTCAAGGGCGCGAGATCGGGTGTTTTTGTGGAAGGACAAGCCCCTTTCGCTGTACCTGTGCGGGACGCGGATGGCAATCTGCATTACGGCAAAGTGAGAAAGCTCATGCCTATCGAATGCTGGCGCTTGCAGGGATTTGATGATGAGCAGTTCCACAAAGCTGCGGATACTGGGCTGTCAGACGCACAGCTCTATAAAATGGCCGGAAATGCTGTTACAGTGCCTGTTATCTCCGCATTGGGCGAGAAAATAAAAGATATTTACTGGAGGTCATGTCGTGCCTAATCATGTAACAAATATCATTGAAATCAAGGGCGATACCGCCAGGGTCAAAGCCTTGTTTGAGGCCATTAAGAACGATGAATATGGCCTCGGTTCCATTGATTTCAACAAGCTGATTCCCATGCCGCCGGAGTTGGATATTGAGGAAGGCAGCCGCACAGACCGTGGTCTGAAAGCCTACCGGGACTTCATCGAAGTCTACACCTTCAACGGCAAAAAAGAGGACTTCGACCTGCTGAATATCCCCGAAAAATCCGAGCAGGCATTCCTGCGTGTTCATCCTGAAGTCGACCAGACAGAATGGGAATTGGGCCGACAGGCATTCAAAAACCAGCAAAAGTACGGTACTCCTACCTGGTACAAATGGCGCATCCGGAACTGGGGTACCAAGTGGAACGCCTATGGCTACGAGGGCGGTGTACAGTTTGACGGCAAATCTCTGCGTTTCCTGACGGCTTGGGCGCCGCCAACACCGATTGTGGCGAAATTGGCTCAGACGTACCCCGATTTGGATTTTACCCACCAGTGGGTCGATGAGGACATCGGGCACAACTGCGGCGAGGTGGAATATCACAACGGCGCGCCGGATGGGGAATTCTTCCCCGCTGGACAGGAGGCCGTCGACTACGCCAACAGCCTGTGGGGAAACAATGAGCAAGAGGAAGACGAGGACACGGACGAAGAAGAAAGCATGGGAGGACCAAAGTTATGAGTATCAAGCATATTACCACAGACGACCTGCGCCGCATGAAAAGCTCTGAGGGCCTGATCATCCAGGGCTGCGGCGGCGATTTGCAGGAATGGGTGGACGGCATCAACGAAATGTTGGCCGGGGAAGGTATCCTGCGGGACGGCAGTAAGTTCACCGACTGTTCGTCCTTTGAGCATGACGGCTTGACCTGCCTCCTGTTTCCCTTTGAGGGCGTGAACGTGGACGTGGGTCGTCTCGCTATCTGGCGGCTGAAAACCCACGATGCTTTTGGTGGTACGTGGTTGTCTGATTATGTGCCCAACCGTCTGGGTGGGTTTGAAGAAACCGCAGAAATAGAGGAAGATGAGGGACTCGACAAAGGGATGTCAATGAAGTAAGTATAGCACAAATTTAGGCCGGTATCAATCGTTCAGAAAACGGTTGGTGCCGGCCTTTTTTCGTTTTCTGGACGATTTCCGGCGAAGAAATGAGGTGGTCTCAATCAAATCGCCGGTATCTTGGGTGGGCAACAAAGCGCCTATCCTCCCCATTATTTACAGCCTGTTCCCGTTGCAATACGGCAGGTTTGTGGAGGTGTTCGGCGGGTCTGGGAGCGTGCTGCTGGGCAAGCCCTCTGACCCATTCGAGGTGTATAACGACTTCGACCGGAATCTCGTCAACCTATTTCAATGTATGAAGGAACGCACCATGGCAACTATCCGGGAACTGGGTTTTTGCAACCTCAATTCCCGCGCGGATTTCCAGGCTATCAAGAAGTTTTTTCAGCATGAACAATTCGATGACAGATTCCTGGAAGAAGAAATGGAAATGACGGAAATCTTGTTCCCTCCGCCAGTGGCAGAGGAATTGCAGGCCATCCGGCAGCGTATCACGAAAGATTACGATGTGCGCCGGGCCGCTATGTACCTGAAATTATTGCGGTACAGTTATTCCAGCGGGAAGAAATCTTTTGCATCACAGCCCTTTGATTTGCGGCGGCTGTTCAGCCTGATCCAGCAACTGGAGAGTAGGCTGGCCAATGTTGTGGTGGAGAACCAGGACTTTGAAACCCTCATCCACCACTACGACCGGCCTGACACCTTTTTCTACCTCGACCCGCCGTACTTCTCCACGGAGGATATGTACGCCGTAGAGTTTGCCTGGGCCGATCATGTTCGGCTGCGGGATGTGGCAAAGGAGATGCAGGGCAGGTTTCTGCTCTCGTATAACGATTGTACAGAGATTCGGGAGTTGTACGATGGATTTCCCATTTATGATTTCACCAGAGTCCACTCCATGGCCCAGCGGTATGAAGCCGGGAAAGAGTTCAAAGAACTGCTCATCGGCAACTATGACCTGTTCGAGCGGGAAAATGCAAAGCCAGCACAAATGAAGTTTGAAATATAGGATGTGATTATTTTGGCAAGCGAACCATTTATTCTGGTGTCCGTGCCTCTGGAGATGTTTCTGGATGCGGGCATCAACACCGAAAGTATCATTCAAGTGAGCGCCCGTGAGGGCAAGATCATCATCGACACGCCGGACACCACGGATGATTACGTCTGCGACCGTGACTGCGAAAACTGTCCGCTGAATGCTGTCCCCTGCGAGTTCGATTGCGAGGGATGTCCCTGCGAGGCTAACTGTGACGGAAGGGAGCTGGATGAGTGAAAAAACTGCTGCGTATTCTTGGCAAGCGGGGGCGTATCACCATCCCCTTTGAAATCCGGCAGCGGGTGGGCTTTGCTTACAATGACGTGCTATCCTTCACCGAGTCCAGCGATGGCAGGACGGTAATCGTCCGTAGGGAGAAGCTCTGCGATGACTGCCAGGACAAGACTGTTCGGGCCATGACAGATGACCGCACCATGCTGCTGGAATTGCTGGACTCCCTGCCCACGGAACTGAAAAAGGCGGCGTTCGTGCAGCTTTCAGAGAGCCTGGGCAGGCTGCCCCGCCGCGAAATTCAGAGAAAGAGAGGTACGGCGCTTGCAGATCCGGATATTCCAAATTGACAGCGACTACGACGAGGACATCTTGAAATTCCGCGGGCTTGAACAGACCATGGAATTGCGCGGGGGAGCTGGCATTGACCCCGGAATCTATGAGGAAGTGTTCCGGGGCGACGTGAACTGCAAAGACCTGGAAGAAGTCTACTCCCTGTTCAACATGGGCGGGCACCCTCTGCATCGGGGGCACTCGCTGTCCATCTCAGACGTGGTGCTGACCGAAAACGGCACGTTTTTCTGCGACCATTTGGGGTTCAAGCAGGTGGATTTCGACCCCGCAAAGGCCCACAAACCAGACGCTCTCCTGCGGATTGTATATGTGGAACCCGGCAGGCCGCCTTTTGTTAGTGAAGTAGGCCGTGACTTGCTTTCCATGCAAAAGGCCGTGGGCGGCCCGCTGGAAGTCCTATACAATCAGGACGGCACCGTGCTTCTCTGCAATGACGAGGGCAAGCTGACCGGCTTGGAGGGCAACCGCCATGTGGGCGAAGATATCATCGCTGGGCCATTTCTGGTGGTGGGAGATAACGGTGAAAGCCTCCGCTCCCTCACGGATACGGAGGTTGACCGGTATATGGAGCGGTTCGCACAGCCGGAGAAGATCAGCCAGGAGGAAGTGGAGGAAAGCTCTGGCTTCACATTTATGTCGATGTAAGGGGAGGCGATAGTCCTGGAAACGATCCGCGCTCCGCCCAGATCGTCCGGAGTTTTCCGCTGAATCTTTGTTGCATATTTATTCGGGATTGGTCTGGACTTTTCAGAATCTTGTGATATGATTGTGGTCAAGAAAAACTCCAAGAAAGGATGAAATCTATGAAGAAAATCTTGACTTCGATTATAGCTGCCGCCCTGCTGGTGAGCAGCACTGGGTGCCATGCACAACAGCCACAAGCCACACGCTCCGAGCCGGAACCTGCGCCCCAGGCGCTTGTACTGAATGTAGCCTCGCCCACCGATACCAGCGATGGACACATCGACACGAGCGCCATAATAGCACAAATCGCAGCGGGCCTCAAGTTAAGACCGAATACGGCAGAAAAGGAAAAGGAGAATCCCAAAGCCTACCCTGCCGCTGAACAGGAGAAGGCACAGAAACCCAAGGTACGGCAGGAAAATCCAGCCACTAAGCCAAAAACAGCGGTATCTACCCCTACTCCTGAACCGCCTGCCACCGAACCTGATGCCTACTTGAAGGTTACCGTGAAAGCCACCCCCACCCCGCCACCGGCAGCTACGCCTGCGCCGACACCTGCCCCCACGCCGGAACCGCCAGTCCCTACACCGGAACCTCCGGCCCCCACTCCCGCACCCGTGGAGCTCACCCCGGAGCCGGTACCCAGCTTTGACATCGACTACTGGATAGGCTACGCGCAAAGCTGCGCACAAGGCTTGGGCCTGCGGCTGGAGAGCAGCGCAGTAGACTGCTGGGACAACCCCATCGGGGCCGGGCCGCACAGCACCTGCCTGGAGAGGGACATCAGCAGCCGGATGAATAGATATGCAAATGACCCGGATATCACCGACGTGTGGATATGGTATGAATCTACCGGCGGGAACAACTACAACATCTATATAGGGTACGCATGATAACAAAATAAACCCAAGGACACCGCAAAAGTGGTGTCCTTTTTTTGTTGCCCTTTTGGGCAGAAAAGGAGAGAATATGACATCTACTGTTAAGCGGAAAAGCATGGCGCTGATTATGGCCCTGCTTCTGTGCTTTTCCATGTTCGTCAGCTTCGGTACTACCGCCCAGGCTGCAGGAGAGCGCTCCGAAATCTATATGGTCAGTTTCCCCCGCGATGCCGAGAGCAACCGTGACCATTGGGATCGGGACAACCTCCAGTTTATGAACGGCTGGTATATGGAGGCTTACGATATGTTTGCCACCTTCGCAGTCGGCTCCTATGAGGGCAAGGTGGCGTACTGTATCGAGCCGGGTACTCCCATCGACAACGCTCACACCTTCACGGCGAAGGACGAAACCTTTTGGGACAACTACCCCTCGTCCCTCAACAAGACCATCGATGCCGACACCATAAAATCGCTCATTGGCCGGAT
The DNA here is from genome assembly GCF_034335085.1 of Acutalibacter caecimuris. Taxonomy (NCBI): domain Bacteria; kingdom Bacillati; phylum Bacillota; class Clostridia; order Eubacteriales; family Acutalibacteraceae; genus Acutalibacter; species Acutalibacter caecimuris. Next base: position 116,774 of record NZ_JAWXXJ010000009.1, read on the forward strand.
TTTGCAGTACGGCTACACCGGCAACATCGACCCCACCTGGGTATCTCAGAACAGCGCCGCAGCTGACAAGCTGGCACACGTTTATGCAACCCAGCTTCTGATTTGGGAGACCATCGTGGGTGAACGCGATGAAAACTTCGGTCACGTCAGCACCGGCGGGAAAAATCCTGTGCTGGACTTCGTTAAGCAGGGACACCCTCTCCGTTCTCGTATCATGGACAAGTACAACTCCATGGTCACCAGTGTGCAGAACCACAGCAAGGTGCCGTCCTTCATGGCGAAAAGCCGGGGTAAGGCTCCCACCGTCGAGCTGGAGTGGGATGGCAACCAGTACACTGCCAAGCTCACCGATGACAACAAAGTGCTGGGGAACTACAATTTTACCTCTGACTACAGCGCCATGAAGTTCACCATCAGCGGCAATGTGCTGACGATCACATCTCCCACCGCGCCCACTGGCAACGTGACCGTCAGCGCCAGCAAAAAGGATTCCAAGCGTATGGGGCTGGTTGTGTGGGATGACGGCACTTTTGGCCCCGGCGTGGGCCAGCAGAACACGGTCACCTATACGCAGTCTGTAACTGACCCCATCGCGGCCTATCTCAAGCTGAATGTTTCCTATGGCTCCGCCAAAATCATCAAGACCTCCGAGGATGGCAAGGTGGCGGGTATCACCTTCCGCATCACCGGCAACGGCATCGACCAGACCGTTACCACCAACAGCCGGGGCGAGGTGCAGATCGACAACCTGCAGCCGGGCGAGTATACTGTCACGGAGCAAGTGTCCGGCGATTACGTTCCCCAGGAACCGCAGAAGGTGACCGTCCAGGCCGGGCAGACGGCGACTGTCGGCTTCAACAACAGCTTGCAGAAGGGCAGCCTGACAGTTACCAAAAATAGTGAGGATGGGCTGAATTCTGGTGTTCGGTTCCATCTGTATGGGACTTCCAGTATGGGTGAAACTGTGGATTTGTACGCCACCACCAATGGCTCTGGTGTAGCGCAGTTCACCGATGTGCCCATTGGTAGCGGGTACACCCTGGAGGAAGTTGACACGGCGGTTCGCTATGTCGTCCCCTCTTCGCAGACTACCAATATTGAGTGGGAAAATGTCACCAACGCCACCTTCCGCAACGTCCTCAAGAAGTTCAATATCACTCTGAACAAGGTGGACGGCGAGACCGGCACTCAGCAGGGCGACGCCACTCTCGCAGGCGCTGTGTACGGCGTGTATAAGGACGGCGAATTGGTGGACACCTACACCACGGACAGCGATGGGCATTTCACTACCGGCTATTACACCTGCGGTTCCGGCTGGACGGTGCGGGAGATTACCCCCAGCGAGGGGTATCTGCTGGATGAAACGGTGTACCCTGTAGGCGCTGACCCCAAGCAGTATGAGGTGGAGTTCAACTCCGCGCCTGCTCTCACCAGCCCCGAAACCGTGCAGAAGGGCAAAATCACCATCATCAAGCATTGTGACGATGGCTCCACCCAAATAGAAACCCCCGAAGTCGGTGCGGAATTTGCCGTATTCCTGAAGTCCTCCGGCGGCTATGATAACGCCAAGGAATCTGAGCGCGACTACCTGACCTGCGACGAGAACGGCTATGCTGAGACCAAGTTGCTCCCCTACGGCGTGTATACCGTGCGCCAGACCAAGAGCTGGGATGGCCGCGAGCTCATGAAGGACTTCGACGTGTTCATCAACAAAGACGGCGGTGTGTACCGCTATCTCATTAACAATGCGCCGTTCACCAGCTATGTCAAGGTAATCAAGACCGATGCGGAAACCGGCATGGCCATCCCCTACGCCGGGGCTGGGTTCCAGATTTTTGACCCCAATGGGCAGCTTGTCACCATGCGGTTCACCTACCCGGCGGTCACCACCATCGACACCTTCTACACCACTACCGATGGTACCCTTATCACCCCGGAGGTTCTGCCTTACGGCACAGGATATTCTCTTGTCGAGGTGCAGGCTCCTTATGGCTATGTGCTGAACGACCAGCCTGTCTATTTTGACATCACCCCAGACAATTCCACCGAGGAAAGTGCCGTCACCGTGGTAGAAGTGGAGCGGCCCAATATGCCGCAGAAAGGTACCATCTCTATCACCAAGCTGAGTGAGGTGTTCTCTTCCGTGGCAGCTCTGGGCGGTGCTTCCACAGATGAGGACGGAAACGAAATTGAATTGCCTGTCAGTTATCAGCCGGTCTACGAGGAAAAGCAGTTGGCGGGCGCGGTCTATGAGGTAACAGCCGCCGAGGATATCGTCACCCCGGACGGCACCTTGCGCTATGCTGCAGGCGAGGTGGTATCCACCCTTACCACCGCCCAGGACAGCCCTGTTGCCACCGAACCCCTCTACCTGGGGAAGTACCAGGTGAAGGAAGTGGAGGCCCCGTTTGGCACGGTTTTGGACACGAAAGCGCACACCGTGGAGTTGACCTACGCCGGGCAGGAAGTGGAGATCACCGAGGCCAGCGCTGCCCTCCATGATGACCGGCAGAAGATAAAAATCAGCCTAAACAAAGTGCTTGAGCAGGACGAGCGGTTCCAGCTTGGCATGAACGGCGAAATTGCCATCGTGCAGTTTGGACTGTATGCTACCGAGGATATCACCGCCGCTGACGGTTCTGCTATCCCCGCTGATGGGCTGATTGAGACCATCAACTGCACAGAGGACGGCTCCGTTGTGTTTATTACCGACCTGCCTCTGGGCAGCTACTACGTTAAGGAGATCAGCACCGACAAGCACTACACTTTGCCTGATACTGTGTACCCGGTTTTGTTTGAGTATGCTGGGCAGGATGTTTCTGTAGTAGAAATCGCCCTGAACGATGGCGAACCAATCACCAACGAACTCATTTACGGCAGCATCAAGGGCCTGAAGATCGACAGGGAGAATCAGGAAGTCATTGCCGGGGCACTGTTCGGCTTGTTCCGTCCTGATATACTACAGTTCACTTCCGAGACCGCAATACTGACCTCCACCTCAGATGAAGATGGCGTGTTCTCCTTTGAGAATGTGCCTCTGGGCAACTGGATCGTCCGGGAGCTGCAGCCTGCCGAGGGCTATCTGCCCAACACCGATGCCCATCATGTGCAGGTGGAGCGGGACGAGCAGGTTATTGAAATCAATGTTGTCAATGACCGTATCCCGGAGCTGGGCACTACCGCCAGCATCGGCGGCGAGAAGGATGTCAATGCCACCGAGGTTTTCGTCCTGGAGGATGTAGTGGAGTACACCCATCTGGTGCCGGGTAAGGAGTACGTTGTTAAGGGTGTGCTTATGGATAAGGCCACCGGCGGAGCGCTGAAAATCGATGGTGTGGAGGTGCGCTCTGAAACCACCTTCACACCGGAGAACCCCAGCGGCACGGTAACAGTTGCGTTCGAGTTCGATTCCAAATATATCAAGGCCGATACCGACATCGTAGTATTCGAGAATCTGTATCAGGAGGGCCGGGAACTGGCTGTCCATGCTGACCTGGAAGATGAAAATCAGACAGTCACTGTCAAAGTGCCGGAGATCGGCACCCAGGCCACCATCGGGAAAGAAAAAGAAGTCACCATCGACGGCCCAGTCACTATCGACGATGTGGTGGCCTACAAGAACCTGACTCCCGGCAAAGAGTATAGTGTTTACGGCATCCTCATGGACAAGACTACCGGCGAGGCCCTAAAGGTTGCAGGAGAGGAAATCCACGCGGAAAGTACCTTCACCCCGGAAACGGCAGATGGTGAAACTGTAGTACAGTTTACCTTCGACACCACCGGGCTTGTGGATTCCACGGAGATTGTTGCCTTTGAAAGTTTGTCCAGGGAGGGCATCGAGTTGGCGGCTCACGCTAATATTGAAGACCCGGCGCAGACCGTCAAGGTAACGGTTACCGGGCCGCGCATTGGCACCAAAGCCAGTATTGACGGCAAAAAAGAGATTTCTGCCGAGGGCCTCATCACTATTGAGGATATAGTGTCCTACAAGGGCTTGACCGTCGGCAAGGAGTACAAGCTGACCGGCACCCTCATGAACAAAACCACCGGCGAACCCTTTAAGCTCAACGGCGAGGAAATCCGCGCCGAGGTTGTGTTTACTCCCGAAAAATCTGAAGGAGAGGTCACGGTTCCCTTCCCCTTTGACACTTCTTGGGTGAACTCCACTACAGATATCGTGGTGTTCGAGAAACTGTCTCTGAACGGCAAGGAGATCGCCCGTCATGAGGATATTGGCGACAAGGAGCAGACCGTCACCATCATCGTCACCAGGCCAGAGATCGGCACTAAGGCTACCATCAACGGCAAGGGAGAAGCTGCGCCTGCTAAGAGCATCACCATCGAGGACGTAGTGTGCTACAAGAACCTGACTCCCGGCACAGAGTACAAGCTGGCAGGCGTGCTTATGGATAAGGCGACCGGCAATCCGTTCAAGGTTGGCGACAAAGAAATCCGCGCCGAGGCCACCTTTACGCCTGAAAAGGCCGATGGCGAAACTATAGTAAAGTTCACCTTCGACGGCAGCGGCATCACCCAGGCCACGGAAATCGTGGTATTTGAAACTCTGTATCAGGGCGAGGTGAAGATCGCCGCTCATGAGGATATCAATGACGAGGCTCAGACCGTGAAAATCGTGCCGGTCTCCCCCGGAAAACCTACCACACCGAACCCCGGCAATCCGCAGACCGGCGACCGCTCCATCATGGGTTTCTGGATCGGCCTAGGCGCTATCGCTCTAGGCGGGCTGGCGGCTGGCATCATCATGTACAACAGAAAGAAAAAAGAGGATGGTGAGCGATGAAAAAGGTGTATATCTGCGCCCCTTTGGCTGGGGACGTGCAGGAAAATATTGAGCGCGCAAAGCGCTATTCTGAATACGCACTGAGGTGCGGGGCGGCTCCGGTCACCCCGCATTTTTATGCGCTCTGTCTCGATGACAGCATCCCGGAGGAACGTGAGATGGGCATGGCTGCTGGGTTGTCTTTGCTCTGGTTTTGTGATGAAGTTTGGGTGTTCGGCGACCAGACTACGGACGGCATGAGGGCTGAAATAAAGCTGGCGCACAATCTCAATATCAGGGTCAAAGTTATCAAGGAGCATGAAATCAAAAAAGTGATAGGAGATGTTTCGGCATGAGAAAAAGATGGGAAAAATTTCTGCTGTGTATCGTTTTCGCGGCGCTGCTGGTGCCGGTTCTGACGGTTCCCGCCATGGCTACCGGTGACGTGGCGGGCGCTATCCAGAGCACCTGGACAACAGCGCAGACCCAGATCCGGGCGGTGGTAGACAATGTGGTGTTCCCCGTCATCGACATGATCCTGGCGGTGCTGTTTTTTGTTAAGGTGGGCGGCGCATATTTCGACTATAGGAAGCATGGGCAATTGGAATTTACGGCCCCGGCCATCCTGTTTGCCTGCCTGATTTTCACGCTCACGGCCCCGCTCTATATCTGGACGATACTGTAAAAATATTCACGAAGTGGGAGGGGCAATGCGCTCCTCCTGCTTACATTTTTCGGAGGTGGTCAACATTTTTGATTGGTTAGGCGACATCCTCGGCGGCATCGGAAGTGCTGTTGGCGGGGTGTTCGATACGATTGGAGAGCAGGTGTCCGCAGCCATCTGGGACGCCATGATACGATGGTTTTACAACACGATTTTTGACGCGGCCAGCGACTTCTTCACCATGATGGGCAATATGGGCGCGGATATCTTCGACCTGAACTGGGTCAGTGCGACCATATCCCTGTTTACACTTTTCGGCTGGTCACTATTCATTGCAGGAACGGTGGTAGCTGTTTTCGATATAGCCATAGAATACCAGACCGGCAGGGCCAGCGTCAAGACCACGGCGATAAACGTCCTGAAGGGCTTTTTTGCCTGTTCGCTTATTGGCATTTTACCGGTGGAGCTCTATAAGTTTTGCATCAGTTTGCAAAATACCTTCGCGGGCGACCTCACCAGAATCTTCTCCGGGCAGCAGGCGCAGGGGCTTTCCGAGCAGAGCATCGCCATCCTGACGGCGAATTTTGTGCTGCCCCAGAATACCGTAATAGGGCTGTTTGAACTGCTGGCGCTGGTAGCCTTTGCCTACTGCGTGATGAAAATTTTCTTCGCAAATATCAAGCGCGGGGGCATCCTCTTAATCCAAATGGCAGTGGGGGCGCTCTATATGTTCTCGGTTCCCAGAGGTTATACGGACGGATTCAACCAGTGGGTCAAGCAGATCATTGCGCTGTGCTTGACGGCTTTCTTGCAGACAACCCTGCTGTTCCTTGGTCTGCTGACGTTCTCGGACAATATGCTGCTGGCCCTGGGGATCATGTTGGCGGCGGGTGAGGTGCCGAGGATTGCCCAGCAGTTTGGGCTGGACAGCTCGGTCAAGGTGAATATGATGAGCGTGGTACACGCCACCAGTACGGCGGTCAATATGACGCGCTCTGTGGCAAAGGCCATAGCGTGAGGTGCCTATGAAAGATAATCTGGAATTGGAACGCAATGACATCGCCATCGACTCGGACATGGAGGTGGACGGCGATATCGGGCAGGAGATCACAGTTTATATCGAAACTTGGTTTGACGTGGATAAGAAGTTCGGCGTCCACACCAGCGCGGACGAGGGTGCCTGGCTGAATATGTACGGCAAGTTCAATCCTTTTGAAGATACGCTCCGCATTGAGTGCGAGATCAGCCGGGATGATGGCTCCTCGTACTTTGACTATGAGCCGACCGCTGGTGAATCGCAGTTCATTAAAGATATGATCACGGAGAAAATCCGGGAACAGTACGACCAAACGCCCCAGGAATTTTGTGATGAATTCACTGTGGGGCCAACGATGGGAGGGATAAAATGACAACCTATTTATATCCGCAAAACCTGAAAGCGACAGCGAATCTCTGGCTGTGGAGTCTGCGGGATTTCGCTATCCTGTGCGTGGCGGCGCTGCTTTCGGTGCTGGCGCTGGTGCAGCTTCACTTCATGGTGCCTGCGGCGGTGACGCTGTGCTTTGGATTTCTCACCATCCGCATGGATGACGCCACAGTGCTGGATTTCCTGAAATATGCTGTGCGTTATTTCATTTCAAGCCAGCAAATCTACGATTGGAGGTAACGACATGGGCAAAAAGAAAAAGGGGCGCTCCACTCAGGAGCTCATGGGCATCCAGAACTTCACCAGATACGGGCTTGCCACAAACCGTGGCGAGCTCTTGTTTTTTCTGGTGTCTCCCACCAATATTTCAGTGCTGTCCCATGCCAACATCGAGATAAAGATTCGCCATCTCATGATGGTGCTGTCCGCAATCCCCGACATTGAGATCACCTGCACCGACTCCTGTGAGTGCTTCGATGATAACCAGGCGTATCTGCGGGGGCGGCTCCAGGAGGAAGGGAATCCGCTGGTTCGGCAGCTCTTGGAGCAGGACAGGGAAATGCTCGACCGGGCACAGGCGGAGATGGCCACAGCTCGACAATTTCTGTTCATCAGCCGATGTAAAGGCATGAAAGCAGATCAGGTGTTTCAAGCTGTGAACCGGATTGAGAAAGTGATATCCGAGCAGGGCTTTGAAGTGCGGCGCATGAGAAAGAGCGACATCAAGCGCTTTCTTGCCATTTATTTCGACGCCAGCATGAACGGCGACCAGCTGCCGGATACGGACGGCGGCCAGTTTTTTGAGGTAGGACAATATGAACCGGAGGATTAGATTTGTGATTCTGGCTTTGCTGTCACTGGCTGTTCTGCTGGTCTGCGGATATATGGTGGGCCGGGAACTGCTGTCACGGCAGAAAGAAAAAGAAGATTTCGAGCAGCTCGCCAAGCTGGTGACCGTAAAAAGCCCTGCTGCCAGCCCTACCCCAACAGGGCCTCCCGCAGCCGATGAGCATCCAGCGGCTACAGCCACTCCCACCCCCGATTCTGAAGAAGAATCACAAGAGCAGCGCCGCGATCTCTCCGAACTGTTCGCCATGAATGAGGACTTTGTGGGATGGCTGTGTATTCCTGAAACCGACATCAACTATCCTGTCATGCACACGCCGAATGATCCTGAAAAATACCTTCGCCGAAATTTTCAGGGCGAGTACAGTGAATCGGGTGTCCCTTTTCTCGATTTCCGATGCAGCCTTGACAGCGGCAACCTCATCATCTACGGACACAACATGATGAACGGCACGATGTTCGCCGGGCTGCAAGGGTATGTACAGGAGGACTTTTGCAAGGCCCACCCCATTGTGGAATTTCAGACCGCAGATGGCTGCGCGGAATATCGGGTGTTTGCTGTGGCCTGGGTCAAAAGTAATGATGAATGGTACAAGTTCGTAGGTGCCAATAGTGCGGAAGATTTCAACAGCGCTGTTGATAAAGTCATTGGCAAGGCGCTGTTTTCCATCAGCTCTGCACCTGAATATGGCAGCCAGATTTTAACATTGTCCACCTGCTACGACTCCGCCCACAACGGCAGACTGCTTGTGCTGGCGGCAAAATTATAGAAAGGTTGTGTGACTATGTCCAAGAAGAAAAAGAACAAAAAGATGAATCCGGCCCAGTTGGAGGCTATCCGTACCAAGGATTTTTTCGACTGCATCCTGCCGGGCTCGGTGCGCTTTATGAGCGATTATTATATCGTGGGCGACAGCTACCGCAGCGTGTGGGTGGTGCGGGAGTACCCGCCCAGCACGGAGGAACAGGCGATTCTCTCCCAGCTGGCCGACCGTAGCGGGGTCACACTGCGTATCTACCACAGGTTGGTGGAGCCTATGGAGCAGAGGAAAATCCTACAAAATGCCACCCGCAAGAACAAGCTCATGTCCGGGGGCAACGACGTAAACGAAACCATAGAGGCCCAGGGAAACCTCCAGGATGTGGTGGAACTCCTCGCTAACCTGCGAAAGAACAAGGAACCTCTGCTTCACTGTTCCGTTTTTATCGAGCTAAAGGCCCGAAGTCTCGACAAGCTCAAGGAGCTCCAGAGTGAGATATCCATGGAGCTGACCCGCTCAAAAATCTCCGTAGACCGCCTGACTCTGCGGCAGAAAGAGGGCTTCCTTTCCGTTCTGCCTGTGGGCGCCAACCAGTTTGGGGCGCAGTATGAGCGGGTATTACCAGCATCCAGCGTTGCCAATTTGTATCCCTTTAACTTCTCTGGCAAGACCGACCCCCACGGCCTATATATCGGGCGGGACAAGTACGGCTCCAATGTTCTGGTGGATTTCGACCGCCGGGCCGAGGACAAGACCACCAGCAACATCCTCATCCTCGGCAATTCCGGGCAGGGCAAGTCCTACCTGCTGAAACTCATTTTAACAAATCTGCGGGAGTCCGGCAAGACCTGCATCTGCCTGGACGCGGAATCAGAGTACGAGGAATTGACCCGCGCCCTGGGCGGCTGCTATATCGACTTTATGTCCGGGGAGTACACCATAAACCCCTTGGAACCCAAGGCATGGACGGACGGCTCCGGGGAGGTAGACTACGCTACGCCGGATGCCTTCAAACGTGTCACTCGTTTGAGCCAGCACATTGCGTTCCTGAAAGACTTCTTCCGGGCGTATAAAGATTTCACCGACGCGCAGATCGACACCATTGAAATCCTGCTCATGAAACTGTATGCCCGGTTCGGCATCACAGACAGTACCGACTACGCCACGAAAAAGCCCTGCGACTTCCCCATCCTCTCCGACTTCTATAAGCTGTGCCAGGAGGAATTCCACACCTATGACAGAGAAAGAAAATATCTCTACACCGAAGAAATGCTCCAGGAGGTGTGCCTGGGCATCCACTCCATGTGCGTGGGGGCGGAGTCCAAGTATTTCAACGGGCACACCAATATTGTGGACGATAGGTTCCTGTGCTTCGGGGTAAAGGGCCTCATGGACACCAACAAGCGGCTCAAGGACGCCATGCTGTTCAACATTCTCTCCTATATGTCCAACGAGCTGCTGGGCAAGGGCAACACCGCCGCCAGCATCGACGAGTTATACCTGTTCCTGACGAATATGACGGCAATCGAGTATATCCGCAACGCCATGAAGCGGGTGCGCAAGAAGGATTCCTCGATTATTCTGGCCAGCCAGAACATTGAAGATTTTCTTATTCCGTCTATCCGGGAGTTCACGAAACCTCTGTTCAGCATTCCCACCCACCAGTTTTTGTTCAACGCCGGACAGATCAACCCCAAAGATTTCATGGATGCCTTGCAGGTGGAGCCCAGCGAATTTGAACTCATAAAGTACCCGGAGCGCGGCACCTGTCTGTACCGCTGCGGCAATGAGCGGTATCTGTTGCAGGTGATTGCCCCGGATTATAAGTCCGCCTTGTTCGGAAAGGCTGGTGGGCGATGAGTGCAGCGCTGGGCGCGGCGCTCAAGAAAATCGCTGTTGCTCTGCTGTCAGATCCCAAAACTCTCAAGAAAGTATTGGCTGTTGTGCTGACCTTGCTGGTGGCGGTCATCATGCCCATAGCGGCGGTGATCGCCATTTTTAGCGCGGATTTTGAGATAGACGTGCCGAAGTTCCAGCGCCTGGCTGTGCAAAATTTGACCCCGGAGCAGCGGGTCGACCTGCTATTTATCGAGGACACCGGCAGCGAGATTCAGGCGGCCCTGACCGCCAGAGGGCAAGAAAAACGGCTCAAGGAGGCTCTGGTGCTGTTCCTGTTCGCTCTGGGGGACTTTGCCCACGAGCCAGGGTTTGTTGAAAAGCTGGCAGGCTGTTTCGTAGAGGGCCAAACCCATGCGGAACTCATTGCCGCCGTGAATGCTGCATTCGGAACGGACATCGACCCGGAGGACTTCGAGAAAATCATGTCTTTTGTGAACCGGCAGATCGTGGACGTGGCCCGCTCCCAGCTCGGCAATGTAGGCGGCGAACCGTACTGGAGTTGGTATGGGTTCCCCTCCCGTGTGGAGTGGTGCGCCTGCTTTGTAAGCTGGTGCGCCGACCAATGTGGCTATATCGACAGCGGTATTATACCACGGTTTTCGGGCTGTGAACAGGGGGCTGGATGGTTCAAAGCAAGGAATCTCTGGCAGGACGGTTCCGCCACGCCCACGTCAGGGGCTATTATCTTCTTTGACTGGCTGGACGAAAACGGCATCCAGGACGGCAGCCCTGACCATGTGGGCATCGTGGAGAAGGTGGAGAACGGCAGGGTGTACACCATTGAGGGCAACTCCGGCGACGCTTGTCAGCAGAACAGCTACCCCATAGGGTACTTTGAGATTCTGGGGTATGGCACGCCAAAATATGAATCAGGAGGTACGGAAAGTGATAGTGAAAGTAACGCCCCAGTGGAGGGAACCTGAGATCCTTGCCCCGCCCTGGGAGATCGTCCATACGGTGGAGCTGCCGCCAGGAGAATTCCGCAAATTTAAGGAGGATCTGCTACAGCCCCAGCCCTTTATTATGGAGCACGCCAGTGAGATGTATATGGACGAGCATGGTGTCACCCACGGAATGCTGGTGCTCTGTGAGGGCATCGATGATGGAATCCTTGTGAATTCCGAGGGCTTTGCCTACGCCCGGTATGCCGCATATTTGTCCGGCGCACGGACGCTTTCCCTTATGAACCGCTATCCGTCCCTGCGGGATTTTTGTGTGCAGATGGATGGCCTGGTGGAGAAATACGTCCAACAGGCGGTGGCAGAACAGGAGGATGGCGCATTCACCTTGCCGTATTCTGATGTAGATGCCGAGGTGGAACAGCGGGTATACGACGAGGATATGGTCAATTTCGACCGGCAGTTATTTCTGGATATGCTCTCGGAATGCCCGGAGTTCGACGAGGTGGAGATCACCGAGAACGAAATCTATCTGACTATCGCCCCGGAGTTTGTGCAGGAACAAGCTCCGGGGATGTCTATGTGAAGGAGATGATTCTCATGAAAAAAGACAGCATCACCATCCCCTACGACGAGGAAAAGCTGGCGGCGCTCCGTCTCTATTTGGAGCAGAAGGGCCAGTCTGTGGAGCAAGAAATGGTCTCTGCCGTGGACGCGCTCTACGCCAAAGCTGTCCCAGGCAACGTCCGGGAGTTCCTGGATTTACGTTCCGGCATGGAGCCGAAGCCTGCGGAGAAACGCAAGCGTCCCCGGCCTGCGGCAGAGCCAGAACCGGCTGCTGACGTTCAGCCAGTCTCCCCTGCGCCTCTCCCGGAAAGCCGTGATAGCTTTTGAGGACACAAAAATTTGGTATTGAAATCGAGATGACCGGCATTACCAGGGCCGCAGCCGTCCAGGTAATTGCCGGTCATTTTGGTACCAGCGCCACCCATGTGGGCGGCGGTTACGACACCTACACGGTGCGCGACAACGATAACCGGCAATGGAAAGTGGTCAGTGATGCTTCTATTCGCAGAGAATCCAGGCGTGGTGAATCCCGAAATAGCGCCTACGCCGTAGAGTTTGTGTCTCCTATCTGCAAGTACGAGGACATCGAAACCATTCAAGAATTGATTCGCAAACTGCGCTCCGCTGGGGCCAAGGTCAACGCCTCTTGTGGAATTCATGTTCACATTGACGCCTCGCCTCATGATGTGAAAACGCTCCGCAACATTGTCAATATCATGGCAGCGAAAGAGGAGCTGCTCTATAAGACCCTCAAGGTGAACGTCAACCGGGAGCATTACTGTGCCAAGGCCGATACCCGGTTTCTGGACGAGCTGAACGCAAAGCGCCCCACGTCTATGGATACCTTGGAGTCCATCTGGTACAACGGACGCTCTGGCAGGAATTACCACTATGATGAAAGCCGGTACCATGGGTTCAATCTGCACTCGGTGTTTTCCAAAGGTACCATCGAATTCCGGCTCTTTAATTCCACACTCCATGCCGGGGAAATCAAGTCGTATATCCAGCTTTGCATGGCAATCAGCCATCAGGCACTGGTACAGAAATCCGCCTCCAGAATCAAGACCCAGAGCAGCAACGAGAAGTATACCTTCCGGGTTTGGCTTCTGCGGCTGGGGCTGATTGGTGACGAGTTCAAGACAGCCCGGCACCATCTGCTGAAGAATCTGGACGGCAATATTGCCTGGAAAGATCCTGCCCAGGCCGAGGCTCAGAAACAGCGGCTGGCTGAGAAAAGGCTGGCGGAATCCGTTGCCCAGGCTATGGAACTGGCGCCTGTTCCTCCAATTTCGGAGGAAGATGAAGCGCAGGATGAATCAGAAGAACCTCGAATGAGTATGTGAAAGGATGAGAAAATTGGCTAAAAAATTATACGTTGCCTATGGCAGCAATCTCAACAAGGGGCAGATGCGATACCGTTGTCCCACGGCAAAATACGTTGGCACAGGTGAGCTGCAGGGCTATGAATTGCAGTTCAAGGGCCGGGAGCGTTCGGCTTTCGCCACCATTGGCCGCAAGGATGGTGCTTCGGTGCCGGTGGGCATTTGGGAGATTCAGGCCAGAGATGAACGCGCGCTTGATATGTATGAGGGCTTCCCCAGCCATTATTTCAAGCGGGATGTGCAGGTGCAGATGGGCAATCGAGAGGTCAGCGCGATGGTGTATATCATGAACCCGCGCATGAATTTCAATCTGCCGTCCCCAAGTTACTACGCTACCGTGCGTCAGGGCTACAAGGATTGTGGCCTGGACACTGATGTGCTGGAACAGGCTTTGCAGAGCAGCACCCAGCGCTATTATAACGTGGCTTCGATGTACCAGCAGCAGTCACTGTTCGATTATGACGAGGATGAGCCGGAGGAAGATGAGGATTTGGAGGATGAGGACGAAGATGAATGGGAGGATGTGGATGACGATGAGGACGAGAGTGAGGGGTATGATTTTCACTTTCATATGTGAGGGGGCACGATGATGAATCGCGTTAAGGAAGTGAAAAAAGCGCTGGGTGCCGAGTATGTGTACCAGCGGTTCATGACGGAGAGGGAGGTGTCCCGCCTGCGGCGGCAGGCTCCCCAGCACATGGATGATACCATCGCCGCCAGCCTGACCGTGGGCTGTATGAAGATAAACGCGGTACTGTTTCTGTCGGATGTTACTCTGCGACTGGGGTATGATGTGTACGTCAAGGACTCCCCCGGCTCCTCAGAGTGGATTTGTTTTGACTGCCCCAGCGATCGCGCCAGCCTGAAAGAGTCCGATATGCTGGCGGTGCTGGATAGGATCGTCGCGGAGAACGACCTCTCCTATACCGAGTGCTGCTTTGAGCGGTTGGAGGGCATTATGCCGCCGGACAAGAAAATCGGATAGGACTTGCCAGCAGGGTCGGCCCGTGTTGCCCAACCTGTGGCCCCGTGCCGGGGCTTGCGGGGCTGGGTCGGGAAAACACTCGGCCCTGCACCGGCGCAGGCCGTGTTGGGCCAGCGTGGGGCTGGTTTGGACAAGTCCCAGAATCGCTGGTTTTGGGGCGGTTTCGGCAAGGTCGAAATGCAAGCGGGAGAAAGTGAGGTGGGTTGCGCTGCACCCATCCTACGGTTCACTGCGCCCGGCAATGCCGGTCGCGTCGAGCGTTTTCGGGCTTTTGGTCATGCGAATTTCAGGGTGGGTTGCTGTTGGAGGTACCAGCAGTATGGGTGGTTGTAGTGCCGAAAAAAGCCGGAAATACGATGTTTTGAGTAGGGTTGCGAAATTTAGAAGGGGGTGAAGCCATGCCCGCACCAAAAGGGAAAAAGAAATTTCTGCTATGGGCGTACCCCAGTACGCTGGAGCTGGTCAAAAACAACTACCGCAAGGACAAGAGCAAAAGCCAGTCCGAGTTCATTGACCGGGCAATCTGCTATTACGTGGGGCACGTCACGGCGGACGAAGATACCTCGTACTTGCCCAACGCGCTCCTGTCCAACATGAAAAGTATTGTCGCTGAGAGTGATAACCGCCAGAGCAAGATGATGTTCAAGCTGGCAGTAGAGCTGGCCATGCTCATGAACGTGGTTGCCGCCAGCAGCGAGATAGATGAAATCTCTCTTGCACGGCTGCGCGGTGAATGTGTCCAAGAGGTAAAAAGGCTCAACGGAAATTTCAGGTTTGAGGATGCGGTCGAGTGGCAAAGTTAGTCACGAAGTTTAAGTTTCTGAAACCAAGCGCTCGTCAGGGGCGTGGCGGGTACGCAAAATATATCGCTACTCGTGATGGCGTGGAGAAAATCGATGACACCAAAAAGTTTGCGCCGGTCACTTGGAATCAGAAACATCTCATCAAGAAAATTCTCCGTGACTTTCCTGATACTCGAGATATGCTGGAATACGAAGATTATTTGCACAAGCAGACGGTGGAATCTGCTTCTGAGTTCATCTCCCGCGCGATTGAGGACAATGCCGCTGTTGCGCTGAATGCGAAAACCTACGCTGACTATATTGCAACCCGCCCCCGCGCTGAACGCTTCGGTTCCCATGGGCTGTTCACAGATGACGGTGTGCAAGTGAATCTTGCAAAGGTGTCACAGGAGCTCAACAACTACGGCGGCAACGTGTGGACGGTGATTATTTCTCTGCGCCGGGAAGATGCAGAACGGCTGGGCTTTGACAACGGCTCCCGCTGGCGGGATATGCTCCGCACCCAGACCCAGGCGCTCTCTGAAAACCTGCGCATCCCTATGGGACACCTCAAGTGGTTCGCGGCGTTTCACAACGAGGGACATCATCCTCATGTGCATCTCATTGCGTACTCCACCGTGGAAAGTGAGGGATACCTCACTAAGCAAGGTGTGCAAAAATTGCGCTCCTCTTTTGCGAAAGATATTTTTTCCCAGGATTTACTGTGCATCTATGAAAAGCAGACGGAACACAGGAACCGGCTACGTTCTGAGAGCAGGGATGTACTGGCTGAAATTGTTGCGCAGATAAATGCTGGCGGATATTCTGATCCGCATTTGGAGGAACTGCTGGTGCAGCTTGCCCGGCGGCTGTCTCGCACCAAAGGCAAAAAGGTGTATGGGTACCTCAAGGCAGATGTAAAAGCTCTTATTGATTCCATCGTCGATGAGATTGCAAAGGACAATCGTATCTCTACACTTTATGATTTGTGGTATGAGCAGAGGGAAAACGTGCTGCGCACCTACAACAGTAGTCTGCCGGAGAGAGTGCCGTTGTCACAAAACAAAGAGTTTAAAGTGATTAAGAACGTCATCATCCAGGCAGCTATGGATTTGATGTTGGATAGTCAGCAGAACCAAGACGTGGTTGAAGATGATGTCGAAATCACACATGGGCACTCGCTGTCAGTTGCTTGTACTGGCATTGGTATGAACGCTCTGCACCTGCTCCAGCAGACCAGTCAGATCTTGCAAAATGAGGTACGGCCTGTCTATCAGGATAAGAGTGTCGACCGCAAGCTGCGCCGGAGAATCAACGAGAAAAAGCAGGCGCAGGGTTTGAGGCAGGGGTAAAAATATGTATGAATTTTTATGAAATTTTCTGTAGGTTTGCCCACTCGATTTCACTGGATTTATGGCAATGGATTGGGCATGATTGTGATAGGAGGTGGCACTATGAAAATACTTGATATGCTCTACGATGGCCAAATCTATCCCGCCGAAACCGTTAAGCCCGCAACAGAAAAGTACCAGCGGCTTAATGAAGAAAAGCAAAAGCTGATAGACGAACTGCGTGAGAAGCTGTCTGGCGATGACCACCAGCTGCTGGATCGGATCGATGACTTGTCCGATGGAATCTGTGACGAGGAATGCCGGTGTATGTTCGCGGAGGGTGTACGCTTCGGCGTGGGCCTGATAAAGGAATTGGGTGAAATGGATAAGCAAGACAAGTAGAAAGTTGGGAAAGAGGATGCCGTGCCGCTGAGCACGGCTTTTCTCTTGGAAAGGAGAGCAATGTCAGGATATATCCCTTTTACAGACGAGCAGAAAGAAAAGGCCCGGCGCACCGACCTTGCTGGCCTGCTCCGCAGCCAGGGTGAAACTTTACGCAAATCCGGCTCGGAGTTGGAGTGGCTGGATGGTTCGCAAAAAGTTACCATCCGGGGTAACCTATGGTTTCACCAGTACGAGCAGGTGGGCGGCGATTCCATCGACTTCGTGAGAAAATTCTACCACAAATCTTACCCGGAAGCAATGGAATATTTGCTGGGCCGGAGTGATGGTATGCTTTCCGTTATGCCGCCTGCGCAAAAGGCACCGTCCAAGTTCGAACTGCCTCCCGCCAACGACAATATGCGGCGGGTATTTGCCTATCTGTTGAGCAAACGAGGTATTGACAAGGATGTGTTGTATGCTTTCGTTCACAAGAAGATGATTTACGAATCCGCACCGTACCACAACGTGGTGTTCGTTGGCTTTGATAAATACGGCTTCCCTCGTCACGCAAATAAGCGGGGAACCAGTTCTGCGTCCACCTACAAAGGCAATGCTGTGGGAAGTGTACCAGAGTACAGTTTTCACTGGAATGGTAGGAGTGACCGCCTCTATTTGTTCGAGGCCCCCATCGATATGCTCTCATTCATCTCTATGAACAAGAACGGCTGGCACAATCACAGCTATGCGGCGGCTTGTTCTGTTTCGGATAAAGTGTTGTTTCAATGTCTGGCAGATAATCCTGGCATCAACAAAGTGACCATCTGCTTCGATAGCGACGAGCCGGGCCAGCTTGCCGCACAACGGATTACCGCAAAACTCATCATGCAGGGTGTAAATTCCGAAATCCTCGTGCCGGTCAGCAAAGACTGGAACGAGGATTTGCTATGTGGTGACGGATTGGAGGTGGAGCAGTCATGCCAAATATCGCGCCGTTGATTTTCGTGGCGGCTCTCATGTTTTGCGCCCTGTCGGGCGTGACGTTGCTGGCGCATATCTACAACCTCAATAATATCAAGGCAAAGACGGTTGGCGACGGGCAGCACGGTACGGCTCGGTGGGCAACGAAAGCAGAGATAAGAAAAGTGTACCAGCACGTCCCATTTACGCCGGAACGCTGGAGAGAGCAGGCTGCTCATGGTCAGGAACCTACGCTGGAAAATGGGCAGGCACTCCCCCAAGGCATTGTTATGGGATGTACCGGCAGAAAAGAAACTGTTGCCATGGTGGACACCGGCGACGTTCACACGATGATGATCGGTGCGGCTGGTGTTGGGAAAACCGCTTATTGGCTGTATCCCTGCATTGAGTACGCCTGTGCATCCGGCATGAGCTGGTTATCAAGCGATACAAAGGGGGACCTGGCACGAAATTATGGCGCCATTGCAGAAAGATACGGCTACCATGTTTCGGTAATCGACCTGCGCAATCCCACCCGCTCCCACGGTAACAACCTGCTCCACCTGGTAAACAAATATATGGATGCCTATCTTGAATACCCCGACCAGCTGGCATACAAGGCAAAGGCTGAAAAGTACGCAAAAATCATTGCCAAGACCATCATCCTGTCCGGTATGGACGGCGCGTCTTTTGGCGACAACGCCTATTTTTACGATGCCGCCGAGGGACTGCTGACAGCCACCATCTTGCTGGTGGGTGAGTTCTGCGAGCCGCAGAAACGGCACATCGTGTCCGTGTTCAAAATCATCCAGGAGCTACTGGCTCCCTCCCAGCAAAAAGGACAAAACCAATTCCAGCAGCTCATGGCCATGCTGCCCAATGACCACAAGGCTAAATGGTTTGCCGGGGCCGCGCTGAATACTTCAAAGGAATCTATGGCCAGTGTTATGGGTACCGCATTGTCTCGCTTGAATTCGTTCCTCGACAGCGAATTAGAGCAAATTTTATGCTTTGATACGGAAATAGACGCAGAAAGATTTTGCAATGAAAAGTGCGCCGTGTTCGTTATCTTACCCGAGGAAAATCCCAATTCGTTTTTTATGATTTCGCTCATAATCCAGCAGCTCTATCGGGAGATTCTGTCTGTAGCTGATGAAAACGGCGGCAAGCTGAAGAATCGATGTGTATTCTTCGCTGACGAATTTGGCACCATTCCAAAGATTGAGTCCGCTGAAATGATGTTCTCTGCCTCCCGCTCCCGGCGCTTGCAGATTGTGCCTATCATCCAATCCTTTTCACAGCTGGAAAAGAACTATGGCAAAGAGGGTGCAGAGATTATCGTAGATAATTTGCAGGATATCATCTTCGGCGGTTTTGCACCCAA